>SLOG01000208.1 GCA_007132635.1 Limnochordia bacterium | reverse complement strand
TGGTCGGCCTAGGCGACAGTTGGCGCAATCTGCAGGCCCTTGTGGAGGCGATTTCGCAGTTGGTTAACGACAGGCCTCACGCGGATGTTTCCTTTCTCGCACTTGGCCATTTGGAGTCAGCACCACCGCTTCCGGTGATGGAATGCGGTCTGCGGGAGGCGTTTTTGGCCGGTAAGACTACTTGTCTTCTGCGAGACTCTGTCAACAGGACATCTGGCGGTTTTGTGACGCCGTACCCACCAGGCGTGCCCCTTTTGGTGCCAGGTGAGCGTATTAGCGGTGATGCTGTCGAGTATCTTCGCAGACTCGGTTTGGAAGGTATTTATGTGCGCGGATGTGAACATGAAAGCCTGTCCGTCCTGGAGGATTAGCTGGATTTTTGGCGAATATTGATGAGAAGGGGCAAAGTGATGTGGGAGTACGCGGTCGCTTTTTGTCATTTGAGGGAATTGATGGAGTCGGTAAGTCGACGCAGGCCCATCGCTTAGTAGAGAGACTGCAGTCTGACGGTTATTCTGTGCTGCATACCCGCGAGCCAGGAGGGACAGCGATTGGTGCTAAAATCCGGCGCTTGTTGCTGGATCCTAATCACGATACCATGGGCTGCCGCACGGAGGTGCTGCTTTATGCAGCAGACCGTGCGCAGCACGTCCATGAGGTCATTTTGCCTGCGTTGAACCGTGGTTCGATTGTTGTCTGTGACCGGTATGTTGATTCATCGCTGGCTTACCAAGGTTTTGGCCTCGAGCTGGGAGCCGAGAGTATTCAGACCATCAATGACTGGGGAACGGCTCATCTGGTTCCAGAACTGACGCTTTTGCTGGATGCCGAGCCTGAGACGACGCTAGTCCGAGTTGGTGGAGACCGCATCGAGACTCGAACTTTGGAGTATTACCGCAAGGTGCGCGAGGGGTTTTTGACTATCGCCTCTGAGGCACCTGCACGTGTAGTGGTTGTCAATGCCATGTTGTCGTCCGATAGGGTGGCAGATGATGTGTGGCGAATTGTCGAGACTTGGTTATCTAGATAGATTGCAGAACTCCGGGCATGCCACTATGTGAGAGGAGGGAGAGGAGTGGCTGTGGGGTTAGACCCAGAGCACTGCTCGAATCTCTATGAAACTTCTGGTTACAGTGGTCCAAGATCAGGATGTCCAAAAGCTGCTGGAGCGGTTGACCGAGGAAGGGTTTAGTGCGACGAAGTTAGCCAGCACCGGCGGTTTCCTTAAGGTAGGCAATACGACAGTCATCGTTGGTGTCGATGACGACAAAGTTGAGGATGTTTTGACCTTCACCCGAGAGACGTGTGAGAAGCGAGATCAGTATTCACCAACACCTGTATCGCCGTTTGGCCGCAGCGGAATCCTGTCGCGGCCACAGAAAGTGGCGGTGGGTGGGGCAACCGTCTTCATTCTTGATGTGGAGCGCTTTGAGAGGATCTAAGAAGGCGGGGGTAATTTAGAAGCTTTCAAGGGAGCAGATAATGAAGATCAGTGAGTTCGGTCGTTCCAGAGGCAGGATGACTGCGCCGAAAACCCGCTCTGCCGTTTCTGAAGTCCGGAGGGCTTTTTTGGATGAGCTGCATGACACAAATGCCGGATCCTTTGATATGCAGGCTGCGCTGGCCGATATCGATGAATATGGAAGACGGCTGCGGGATTCTCCGACACTAAGGAATCTTCAGCGTTACAAAGCTGCGGTGCGAGGTTTTCTAACAAATGCACTGGGGTCTCTTTATGAAATAAAGGAAGACACTTTCTTTGATAGAGAAGGTCGGCGCCGAGCCTACATTACCGTAAGGCGCGTCGATCAGAGCCTCGAGGAACTGACGAGGATGTTTTTCGCCAAGGAAGTGCCGTCACTGGTTTTGGCGAACCGATTGGATGAGATACGTGGGATGCTAGTGGACTTGTTCTATTGAGGTGACAGGATGAAGCTATCAGATGTCTTGGGGCAGCGTGTGGCTGTTAGCATCCTGCAGCGGAGTCTCGAAACAGAACGGATCGCGCACAGTTACCTGTTTTTGGGGCGTGATGGTGTAGGCCGACGGACAGCGGCGACGGCGTTTGCCCGGCACCTACTGTGTGAGACGGGTGAGAGCTGTGGTGTGTGTAGGGAATGTCAAAGAGTCGTCTCTGATAATCACCCGGGTTTTCGGACCATTGGCGGTGAGGGGGGCGTTGGTATTGATGCTGTTCGGGAGCTTAAGCACGCGGCATCACTGCGCTACAAGCACTTTACCGTCTGGCTGATAGAGGATGCTGCCCGCTTGTCTATTCCGGCAGCGAATGCGTTTCTCAAGACTTTAGAGGAACCGCTGGGAAACACGGTGTTTATATTGACTGCCCGAAGTACCGAGGAACTCCTTCCGACAGTCGTATCTCGGTGCCAGATTGTCCCGTTTCGGCATCTTTCGGAAGGGGTTCTGCGAGAGTTACTACGCCGAAACGCAGTCGATTGCAGTAATACGGAGGAAACTGAACTTATTCTTCGGATGAGTCGCGGTTCCATTGGAGAGGTACTCCGTCTCAAGGATTCTGATGTATTCGAACGCCGCCATTGGGTTATCGAACAGATGGCTGCGCTGCCGACAATGGCAGTGCCCGACATATTGGGTCTAGCCGTGCGGTGGGATGAGGGAAGGCAAACGGTTCTTGATGACTTTGATCTTATGCTTTGTTGGTATCGGGATTTACTGCTGATTAACGCCCGCGCAGACTCCGATACTCTCTTTAACTTGGATCGCGAGGAAGACCTGCGCCGGATCAGTCGCCAGTACTCGCTTGAGGCACTGCATGATCTGTGTGCAGCAGTGGAGGCAGCCAAGGTTAGGGCAATGCAGAATGTTCGTGTCCGCTATCTTCTGAGCGACCTTTTACTTCAGATGAAAAAAGGGGCGCTAATTTAGATATGCTTACAGTTGTAGGAATTAGGTTTAAGAAGGCTGGCAAAGTCTACTACTTTGACCCTGGCGAACATGCAATTGCTGTTGGTGACAAAGTGGTCGTGGAAACGGCCCGGGGCCAAGAGTTTGGTGATGTTGTTGTAGGGAATAAATCCGTGAATGATGGGGATGTTCATCAACCGCTGAAGCAAGTGGTACGTCAGGCTACTGCTGAAGACATTCAGCACGCAGATACGAATGCTAGGAAGGCGAGCGACGCCTTTTCTGTGGCTTTCGAGAAGATCATTAAACATGGCCTGCCGATGAAGTTGGTTGATTCTGAATATACGTTTGACGATGCAAAACTGATCTTTTATTTCACAGCAGATGGTCGAGTGGATTTCCGTGAGTTGGTAAAAGACCTGGCCGGCGTGTTCAAGACACGGATCGAACTGCGCCAGATCGGAGTGCGGGATGAAGCAAAGATGATTGGCGGGATGGGTCCTTGCGGCCGTTCGTTGTGCTGTTCCACATTTCTTGGTGATTTCGAACCTGTTTCCATTCGCATGGCCAAGGAGCAAAACCTGTCCCTCAACCCGGCAAAAATCTCAGGTATCTGTGGACGACTGATGTGCTGTTTGAAATATGAGTCTGAGGTGTATCGGGAAGCAAAGAACAAAATGCCGGATAAAGGATCGAAAATCCAGACAGAACACGGAGAGATCAAGGTTCAAGAGGTGCATCCTCTGAATGGTTCGGTCAAAGGTAAGACCATCGAGAATGAGGTTGTCGTCGTCAAGCTGGCAGATATTCAGCCAACAGAGGGAGAGAAAGGGCATCACGACTGCGCACAGTGCCAAAAGCCAAAGCCAAAGGCAAAGGCAAACCGCAGCCGTTCGCGGCGTCCTAACCGGTCACGTCCCGGGAAAGCAAAGAAATAACTGAGGAGTCTGTGGTGTGCAATGCTGTATGTATGTGCTACTCCCATTGGTAACCTTGAGGATGTTACTCTGCGATTGCTTCGAGTACTGCAAGAGGTTGACGTAGTCTGCGCGGAGGATACGAGACACACCAGGAAGCTGCTTTCGGCTCATGGGATTCGGGCGAAGCTTGTCAGCCTCCACGAGCATAATGAGTTTGAACGGGCACCGTCAATCGTTGCAGCCATGAAAAGCGGCAGTACGGTGGCCTTAGTTTCTGATGCCGGAATGCCCGGTGTGTCGGATCCGGGTCATCTGTTGATAGAACAGACGATCGCAGCGGACTTGCCGCTCACCGTGCTTCCCGGAGCCAATGCGGCACTGACAGCTTTATTGGTTAGCGGCCTGCCAAGTGAGCGGTTTTTCTTCCAAGGATTTCTGCCGAAAAAGAAAAAAGCCCGTCGGGAGATTTTGGAGGAGCTTCGCTCTCTGCGGGCAGTTCTGATTTTCTACGAAGCCCCGCATCGGTTGGTCTTACTTTTGGAAGAGCTGCGCGAGAGTTTGGGTGATCGTTATTGCGTAGTCGCTCGCGAACTGACCAAGAAATTCGAGACCGTGTATCGCGGAGTTCTAAGTGAACAGATCGATTGGCACCGAGGAGAAGAACGAGGTGAGTACGTAATACTAACAGCAGGGGCGTCAGACGCTGAAGACATCCCTGCTGTTATGGACGTGCGGGAACTTGTCGTGGCGGAGATAGTCGGTGGGTTATCTAAAAAAGAAGCGGTCAAAGCTGTTGCCAAGCGGCTTTCTGTACCGAGAAACCAAGTCTACAAAGAGACACTCGACTTAGAGCCCCGGTCTAGCTGCGAGTAGTCAGCTCAGCCATGCATTCCTGGCAGATTGCCTTGTCTTTAAACCGAAGGCTTTCGGCTTCCGCACCACAGAATGTGCACGAGTCGGCGTATTTTGACAGGATAATCTGTTCGCCCTGGATGTAGATTTCTAGCGGGTCTTTTACGTTGATACCCAGTGTTCGCCGCAGTTCAATTGGTATAACGATGCGACCCAAGTCATCAACTTTTCGTACGATCCCAATCGACTTCATCTGGACAGCCCCCTTCATTTATCGACATTCATCGACATTCTTGGGCTTATTATACACTTTTTCCAGGATAAGTCAAGTGAGTCAGGGAGGAGGCTTTTGATGGCTCTCTATTGACCCTCTATTGACAACCCAACCCAAAACCGTTACTATAACTAGGGAGTATTGACGACAGTACTCGTGACGAACAAGTGAATAAGCATCTCATTAGAGGCGATGATAGAGAGGAGTAGGCAGTGTTGATACCCTGGGAAGGCGTTGGTTTTTTTGCGCCTTCGCAAAGAGAGTCGACGGTTGGTGGGAAGTCGATAGGGGAGCACTGCTGAAGATGGCTCTTGAGTTGATGGCCGAATTTTGAACAGTAGGCTGATCCGGGTGGTGCCGTTATCGACTGGCGATATGGACCGCAGTAATAAAGGCTGCGGGAGTATTCGGAGGCCTTTTTCCTGCGCGGGAAAGGCGAATTTGGGTGGTACCACGTGGCCAGCTCTCGTCCCAAGAGGATGAGAGCTTTTTTGTTTTCTACTTTGGAAAGCGAGGCGGTAACATGGCAGAAGGAAAATTTTATATTACAACTCCGATTTATTATCCCAGCGACAAACTGCACATTGGGCACGCGTACACGACTACGGTGGCTGATTCTCTAGCTCGATGGCACCGTTTTCTGGGAGAAGACGTCTTCTTCTTGACTGGTTCGGACGAACATGGCCAGAAGATCCAGCGTATTTCGCAGGAAAAGGGTATGACTCCTAACGAGTATGTCGATAACATTGTGGCGTCGTTTAAGGAACTCTGGGCTGCGCTCAACGTTCAATTCGACGATTTCGTGCGCACGACAGAAGATCGGCATCACAGAGCGGTTCAAGCAGTCTTTCAGCACCTCTATGATAACGGGGACATTTACAAGAGCAAGTACGAAGGCTGGTACTGCACACCATGTGAGACCTTTTGGGTAGAGAAAAAGCTAGAAGAGGGCTGTTGTCCAGACTGTCACCGACCGGTTGAACTCGTCGAGGAGGAGAGTTACTTCTTCAAGATGGGGAAATACTCCGAACGCCTTCTCAAACATATTGAGTCACATCCGGAATTTATCCAGCCAGAAACTCGGCGCAATGAGATGGTCAACTTCATCAAAGGCGGCCTTGACGATCTCTGCGTAACGCGAACGACATTTGATTGGGGCGTTCCGGTTCCGTTCGACGATAAGCACGTAATATACGTGTGGGTTGACGCTGTGACCAACTACATCACCGCTATTGGTTACCCAGAGGACAAGGACCGGCTTGCCCATTGGTGGCCGGCAGATGTTCACCTTGTGGGCAAAGAGATCATGCGGTTTCACACCATCATCTGGCCGATTCTTCTGATGGCTATCGGCTTGCCGCTCCCGAAGGTTGTTTTTGGCCATGGGTGGCTCCTCTTTGATAGTGACAAAATGTCGAAATCCAAGGGGAATGTGGTAGACCCGCATCAGCTCATCAGCGAATTCGGCGTGGATCCGATTCGCTACTTCCTTATGCGGGAGATATCGTTTGGCCAGGACGGCAACTTCAACCGCCAAGCTCTGATTGGAAGAACCAACTCGGATCTTGCCAATGATCTAGGGAATCTTTTGAATCGATCGCTGGCCATGCTGCAGAAGTATTTCGATGGAGTGGTACCTCAGCCACTGGATGAAGAATCATTGGATAGGGATCTGAAACGCGTTGCAGAGGCGGTTCCAGAGGAAGTCGCAAAGTGTCTTGAATCATTGGACATAAACCAGGCACTGACTGCTATTTGGTCTCTCATTGGGAGGGCTAATAAGTATGTCGACGAGAGTGCGCCTTGGGCTTTGGCCAAAGATAGTGCGAACCAAGGACGTCTGCAGACTGTCATGTACAATCTCATTGAGGTGCAGCGGGTCGCCGCTCTGCTTGTCAAATCGTTTCTTCCGGAGACGGGTGAGAAGATCTGGAGTCAGTTGGGTGTTGAGGAAGCGATCAACGAACAAGGCTTCGCGGATACCGGATGGGGTGGTCTTAAGCCCGGAGTTATGACCAAAAAAGGCGACCCGATTTTCCCCAGAATTGATCTAGACGAAGAACCATCTGTTGAGGTGCCAAAAAGGGCGAAGGCTCAACCGGCCCAGTCCTCCGCGGGGAAAGCTGCAGGTGAGACTGAGAACGTTATTGGCATTGAAGACTTTTCCAAAGTGGAGCTTGTTGTCGCCGAAGTTCTAGAAGCGGGTAGAGTTCAAGGGGCGGATCGTCTGTTAAAACTCCAAGTCGATATTGGCGGGGAAACGCGCCAGATCGTGGCTGGGATAGCGAACCATTACGACCCTGATGAACTTCTGGGACGAAGGATTATCGTAGTCCGCAATCTCAAGCCAGCTAAGCTTCGCGGTGAAGTATCGGAAGGAATGCTGTTAGCGGCGTCGTCTTCGGACGGAAACTGTTTGGAACTCCTTACAGTGTCTGATGCTTTGGCTCCAGGCAGTCGCGTGCGGTGAGACAGTACGCGGAACGAAACGACTGGAACAAGGAGGCGCTTGCATGATCGACAGCCATGCACATCTCAATGATGAGCAGTTCGCGGATGATATTCCCGAAGTTGCTGCGCGGGCTCGGGCTGCGGGAGTTATGACAATCATCAATGTTGGCTCCAATTTAGAGTCGTCCGAAAAGGCAGTCCAGTTGGCAGACACCTTTGATGAGATGTATGCAGTCGTGGGGCTTCATCCCCATGAAGCCTCGGATTTGACCCTCAATCTGTTGAAGAGGCTGCGCGAGTTGGCGGCCCATCCAAGAGTCGTAGCGCTGGGCGAGACAGGCTTGGATTACTACTACGAGTACTCGACTCGCTCGGAGCAGCAGACGGCTTTTCGTGAGCAGCTGAGCCTGGCCGATGAGCTCAGCCTTCCCGTTGTCATCCACTCTAGAGATGCAACGAAGGACACCGTCGACATTGTCCGAGAAGCGGCGGCAACCCCGTGCGTCCTCCACTGCTTTTCGGGGAGCTGGGAGACGGCATCAGAGTATCTGGACATGGGGCATGTGCTGTCATTTGCCGGGCCGATAACGTTTAACAATGCTCGAAGGCTGCGGGAGACTGCCGCTAAGGTGCCGTTGGATCGTGTTCTGATTGAGACGGACTGCCCGTATCTTGCTCCGGTCCCTCATCGAGGGAAACGGAACGAACCTGCTTTTGTCAAACACGTGGCTGCGAAACTCGCAGAGCTGCATGATCGACCAGTCGAAATCATCCGAGAGATTACCATGGCTAACACCAGGAAATTCTTTCGAATACAGGAGGTTTGAGCTCATGCCGTTGGTGGTAGTAGTTGGTGCTCAGTGGGGCGATGAAGGCAAAGGGAAGATGACCGACTTTCTCGCGGCTCAGGCGGATGTTGTCGCGCGGTATCAAGGAGGAAACAACGCTGGCCACACAGTCATGGTGGATAACGAGGTATACAAACTCCACTTGATTCCGTCCGGAATCCTCTATCCAAATACGCGCTGCGTAATTGGAAATGGCGTCGTTGTCGATCTTCAAGTTCTGTGTGAGGAGCTTCAGTATCTGCGGGAAAAGGGTGTAAACCCAGACAATCTGGTCATAAGCGAACGCGCTCACGTGATTATGCCCTACCACAAGGAGATCGATCGACTGCAGGAGTCAGCGAGAGAGGCCAAGATTGGCACGACCGGACGAGGCATTGGCCCGGCCTATGTAGATAAGGTGGGCCGGAGTGGGATGCGGATTATCGACACACTGGATGTCGACCGCTTTCGCAGACGACTTCAGGAGATACTCCCGGAGAAGAACCTTATTCTAAAAGCACTGGGGCATCCGTCTGGTTTTACGGTGGACAGTCTTACAGCCGATATCCAGCGCTATGTCACCCCTATCAAACCCATGGTCACAGATACATCACGTTTGATAGAAGAAGCCCGGAAAAATGGAGCCAAAATCCTCTGTGAGGGTGCCCAAGGGACGCTTTTGGATGTGGACCACGGTACGTATCCTTTCGTGACCTCGTCGTCTCCGACCGCCGGGGGAGCATCTGTCGGTCTGGGAGTGGGGCCGAACCGTTTGGATGAGATCGTCGGGGTGATGAAAGCCTACACGACTCGCGTAGGCGAAGGCCCGTTTCCGACCGAGCTGGAGGGTTCTATGGGAGAAGTCCTGCGGGAACGAGGACACGAATATGGCACAACCACGGGACGCCCTCGTAGGTGCGGCTGGTTTGACGCTGTCATCGCGCGTTATGCCGCGAGAGTCAATGGCCTGACTGGCGCCGCCATTATGTTATTGGATGTTCTGGACGCAGTCGAGACAATTCGCGTGTGCACCGCATATCGTTACCGAGGCACAGTTCTGACGGAATTTCCATCGGATGTCGATGTGCTTCGGGAATGCGAACCCGAGTACACTGATCTTCCTGGTTGGATGCGCGATCTGACTGCCGCGAGGACATACAAGGATCTACCGGACCAGGCCCGGGCATTCCTAGGGTTCTTGGAGCGTCAAATTGGCTGTCCTGTGCGGTATGTGTCTGTGGGGCCAAGGCGTGAACAGACGATTGTAATTGAGTCGGTGTTTTAGCTGAGGAAAATCGTGTGTTGACAGCTCATCGCAGGTCCTGTATGATAAGCGATGTGAGTTTTTGAGCCATTAGCTCAGCTGGCAGAGCACCGGACTTTTAATCCGGGTGTCCCGCGTTCGAGCCGCGGATGGCTCACCAT
>SLOG01000092.1 GCA_007132635.1 Limnochordia bacterium | reverse complement strand
TAGGTCACCTTCGCGTTCTTGGCGTTTCTGGGCAATCTTCTTGGCCAGAGAGTAGTACTCCTTCGATGCGATATAGCGAAACGCAAGGTCTTCCATCTCCCACTTGATCTTAAAGATCCCTAGACGGTGCGCCAACGGCGCATAGATATCCAACGTCTCTTGGGCGATTAGCTTCTGTTTCTCCTGTGGAAGGTGACGAAGAGTTCGCATATTATGCAGGCGATCTGCCAATTTGATAAGGATAACTCGAATATCCTTCGCCATAGCAAAAACCATCTTGCGAAGATTCTCTGCCTGACGCTCAAATCGATTGCGAAAAGGGAGTTTCTCCAGTTTGGTGACGCCATCAACCAACATCACGACCTGGGACCCAAATTCCGCCTCCAACTCCTCGCGAGTGACCGGCGTATCCTCAAGCACATCGTGGAGAAGTCCCGCCGTAATCGTATCCAAATCTAGTTCCAACTCTGCCAGAATACAGGCTACCTCATAAGGATGGCGAAAGAAAGGCTCGCCGGAATCGCGCAGTTGTCCCTGGTGAGCTTCCTTGGAGAAATGATAAGCTCTCTCAACAATCGCCACATTCGCGCTGGGGTAGTAGCGACGAATCTGCTCAATAAGGGATTCAAGATTCACGGTGTCACCCTCTCTCGCCAATGGATTCACTCGTCATACGTTACCAATGTCAACACATTTGCTTCACCTAGTTTCGCACGACCACCCAAAAAGGCCAACTCAATGAGAAAAGCGAAGCCGGCAATCTGCCCGCCTAACTCGTCAACCAATTCTGCCGCGGCCTTTATGGTACCGCCTGTAGCCAGCAGGTCATCAACAACGACGACGCGCGATCCGGATGGAAAGGCATCTCGATGGATCTCTAATGAATCCGTGCCGTACTCCAACTCGTATTCCACCCGAAGCACATCGCCCGGCAGTTTCCCAGGCTTCCGTATCAGCGTGAAACCCAAACCCATGGCGTAGGCCAACGGCGCTCCCAAGATAAACCCACGGGACTCTACGCCAATCACCATGTCGATGTTCTGTCCACGGAAATGTTCTGCCATGGTGTCTACGGTATAGCGAAGAGCTTCGGAGTCATTGAGGAGCGTTGTAATATCCTTAAAACTAATGCCCGGTTTAGGAAAATCCGGGATGACTCGAATCTTGTCTGCTAAGTTCATCCAACAAGCTCCCTTCCAGACATGTCCGCAGGAATTGCAGAGACTCCTGTTTTTTTGACATACCTTCATTATACAAAACGGATGTAGTCAAGTCTAGCTTGTTCTTAGGCGTCGGCAGCAGCCGCACTGCAGCCTCATTACCCTCTATGGACTCAATCAGCTCAAGTTCTTCAAAAACCGATAGAGCAAACTCTAATCCCTCGCCTAACGCAGCCGCGTGGGCCGCGTCCGCAAGCGCCTCCTTGGTCAACCCCTCGTCGCCGCACTGCTTCAACCCTCTGTAGAATGAAGCAAGCTGATCACGGTCGGGAAAGCGGCGGCGGAGCGAATTCTGCAGCACCCGGCGATCCGACGGCCCGAAAAGAAGGTGTAGAACACCTGCAGTTCGCGTCCCTGCTGCCAACCTTCGCAGCACATCAAGGGACGGAGGAACATCCCACGAAATCACGCGGTCCCAGACACCTGGGTGATCCGGTCCGCACGAGACGCACCACGTCATGTCCCCTGATGTCAACCGTTCCTGACACTCAACTGCTTCATCCGCTGTCATTAGACCATGGGAAAAACCGATAAAAGGACTCTCTCCTGGTTGATGAATGCGCAGAGCTCGGCACACTTCCAGGGCTTGCCGAGGGGTATTCACATAGACCAACACTCGTTCGGACGCTCCGCAGGTTTGCAGGACATAACGCACTCGATCACGAGTTCCGCGGGCATCCATTACCCTGCCAGCCCGAGCTTTACTGCCAGCATCACTGGCTGAAGCCTCCCAGCACACGCTGTCGTAGACCCCAGCCAACTCCCACGGATACGCCTGCATCCATCGATCAGCGAATGTCTCAGCCTCCCTTAGTGGTTGGAGTTCTTGAATTTGCAGCTGGAGGTCAGAACGACCATTCCATTCGTTGACTTGGGGCTGTACCAGCAATCCAATGTATTCCTGTTGCCCCTGGTGTCCCTGCATAGCCGCAGCAAGACCAAACCCGATAGCATCCATGACACACCCCGAACCATCCTGTACGACACACTTAAGGTGCGATGCATCTCGGCCCACCGGATTCCAGTTTATGACAGACCCACTCACCTGCAGGACAGGAGCAGGATTGCCCATACCGCAGGGTTCTAGACGCTGGAGTTCTGCAATGAGCTCATCAGACACAGTGTCCAAGGTGATCTGTGCATCGACCTGCACTTTCGGAATATAGTCCTCCGGCTTAAGGCATTCGGCAGCGGTTCGACAGAAGCACTCACGAAACGCATTCAGGTGATCGCGATCGATACTTAGTCCCGCAGCCATGACGTGCCCGCCAAACTGCCGAAGCGTCTCCCGGCAGGCTGTGAGACCCTGGTAAAGGTCAAAGCCAACGATGGACCGCCCCGAACCTTTACCTTCTTGCCCATCCAACGCAATGACTACAGTCGGAAGATAGTAACGGTTTACAAGCCGAGAAGCCGCGATACCAATGACTCCAGGGTGCCATCGATCACTCGCCAGCACGAGCGCCGATTCTGAAGCGTAGTTCTCTCGTTCCACGATCTCGACGGCCTCCTCTACAACGCGAGCCTCGAGTTCTTGACGTTCTTTGTTCGCCTCGTCCAGTTCCTTGGCGATAGCGGCCGCTTCGTGAGGATCTTCTGTGAGCAGCAGAGTGGCTCCGCGCAAAGACGTACCCAACCGCCCGCCTGCATTCAGACGAGGGCCCAGACGGTATCCCAAATCTGATGCTTTCAGGTCTCCCTTAAGGCCTGACACATCCCGCAGAGCCCGCAGCCCCACCTTGTCAGTGGACGAGAGCCGCTCCAGCCCATGTCGGACGAGGATTCGGTTTTCACCAACGAGAGGCACTAAGTCTGCCGTCGTCCCCAAAGCCGTCAAATCCAAATGCTCGCGAAAGTCTCGCCCATATCGCTCTCCCAAAGCCTGGACCAGCTTATACGCAACCCCAACACCCGCCAACTCCCGGAAAGGGTAGGCACTGTCAGGACGCTTTGGATTGAGGACTGCTGCAGCGTCGGGCAATATATCACCTGGCTCGTGATGATCCGTGATAATCAGATCCAAGCCCAAAGAAGCAGCCAGATCGGCTTCGCGACAGGAGACGACACCGCAGTCCACGGTAATGGCAAGCTGATTGTATGCTGCTAACTCCTTAACCGCCTCGCAGTTCAAGCCGTAACCTTCATCCATACGGTGCGGTATGTAATAGCCGATGCGCTCGGGTCGGCTGCTCAATGCGCGCAGAACATACACGAGCAGGGCGACCGCAGTCTGGCCGTCCACGTCATAGTCGCCATAGACGACGACAGACTCTCCCGAGTCCAAACTCCGTTTGATGCGTAGAATAGCCTTATCCATATCGGTCATCAACCACGGGGAATGCAGTTGGTCAAGACCTCCGGCGAGAAATGCCTCGGCTGCTTCCGGGGAATCGATGCCGCGGTTTAGGAGAAGCACTGCTAAGAGCGGAGATATCTGCAGACTGCGCACCAGGAGCTCCTGGTTTTCCTTCTGTACACTCGGCAAGACCCACTTCTTTTTCACGATATCCCTCCAACAGACAGTGACAGAACCTTGCGTCGATGACGAGGCCATAGTATCATCGAAAGTAACGACAAGCCATCAGCGAGAAAGGAAGAATTACTATGGAGATCGCCAAACGGATACTTCTGTCAGAAGCGACTATTCAGCAACGCGTGCAGGAACTAGGCCAAGAAATCTCGCGTGACTACGGGGATACGTCTATCTGCCTGGTCTGTATACTCAAGGGCGGGCTAATGTTTTTGACGGACCTTGCCAAACACATCGTCCCGCCAGTCACCTTCGATTTCATAGGCATCTCCAGCTACGGACACGCGACACAGTCATCCGGGGTGGTCCGCATCACGAAGGATTTAGAGGACAGCATCGAAGGAAAACATGTGCTGATCGTGGAAGACATTATTGACTCCGGCCTTACGCTTCGCTATCTCATAAACAATCTCCATGACCGACGGCCGGCAAGCTTGCGAATCTGTACGCTTCTGGACAAGAGAGAGAACCGAAAAGTTGACATACCCGTAGACTACGTCGGATTCTCGGTCCCTAATGAGTTCCTCGTGGGCTACGGCCTTGATTACAAAGAATACTACCGTAACACGCCCTTTGTCTTTGTCCTGAAACCGGAGTATTACGAGGACTAGCCGACGCTTAACCACGTCAGGCTTAAGCATCTTCAGTACCGCCCCGACCGAAGAATGGAAATCAAGAGCCAAAAGCCGAGCACTCCGGCCAACAAATAGCCGGCCAGACCGATAGCAGGAATCTGCATGACATGAGGGCCTTGGTCGATCATCAGAAGCACCGACGACCCCATTATCAGCGATCCGATGATGATGCCGAAGGTCAGCCGATTGGATGCCACATCCAGTCGATTTATTAGCCGCTCCAGCCCTTCGTGACGAAATCGAATCTCCATGTCACCAGCGTTCATTCTATGAAGAGCTGACTCAAATTCACCCGGAAGCCGCGACAAAGATTTCGACAGATCCCGCAGCTGCTTTCCCCCTCTGCGAGTAAGATGGGCCGCACCATACTGCTTCTTCATCCAGTTCTGCGCAAAGGGTTCTGCATACTCCATGACATTGAATTCCGGACTCCTGCGCCGGCCAACACTCTCCAGCGTCACTAAAGCCTTAGCAAGCACTAGCATCTCATTGGGCATCTGCAGTGGATGGCGCTGGACTAAGTCCATCAGATCCTCGATAATCTGACCAAAATCCAACTCCTTCAGAGACTTTCCATAATGATAGTCGATAACTTCCTGAACATCCAACCGAAGCTGCCGGGACGGGCTGCCCGTGAAAGCTTCCAGGTCAAACAACACTTCGATCAAACCATCAATATCCTGCCGTACAATCGACACCAGAAGTCGTGCCAATCCTTCCATCGTTGAAGGATCCAGCCGTCCCATTATGCCGAAATCTAGATACGCCAAACGCCCATCGGGACAGACCATGATGTTGCCCATATGAGGATCACCATGGAAGAACCCATCCTCAAACACCTGTTTCATGAAGGAGTCGGCAACGATTTCTGCTAGGCGAGACATGTCGAATCCGAGACTGCGCAGTCTTTCAATGTCGTTTATCTTATATCCGTCGACAAACTCCATGGTCAAAACGCGCTCGGTCGTCAGTTGCCAGTATACATGCGGTACTCTCACGTCATTTATGTGTTCAAAACTGCGGCGAAACCTATCAATATTACGTCCTTCCTTAGTATAATCCAACTCTTTGCGGATGGACTGCGAAAACTCATGCACCAAACCAACCGCGTCGATGGAGTAAGGCCTCAGCTTGTCCTGCAGCGAACGAGCCAGGCCATAAAGGATCTCGAGATCCGTGTTTATCAGACCACGGATATTGGGTCGCTGCACCTTGATGACAACACGAGTACCGTCGAGCATAACACCGTGATGAACTTGACCGATAGACGCAGCCGCTAACGGCTCTGGATCCACCGAGCCGAACACCGCCTCCACGGGCTGACCAAACTGCTCCTCGATCTGCCGTTCAATCTCCGAAAAACCGACCGGCCTCACCGCATCCTGCAGCTGCTCCAGCTCAGCAACGATGTCCATGGGCAATACGTCGCCGCGAGTACTCAACAACTGCCCAAACTTGATGAACGTGGGGCCAAGATCCTCCAGCGCTGAACGGAGACGAGTCCCCACAGATACGTGGGGATCCCGCTTACTATAGGGTTTCAACCGCTTCAGTGGAGGGAGAAAGTGGCCCAGGTCTAACTGCTGCAGCATATAACCGAACCCGTGACGAATCAACACTTCACCGATACGCCGGTATCGGCGTATGTGCCGGTATCGTTTGTTGAGCGACAGTGCCATATCTCTACCCCCCCGGCAGCGTGCTTACGACTCGCTCGAGTCCTCGTGATTGCGAAGCTTTGCTGTTTCTGCCTCCAGAACAGCAACTCGTTCTTCTAATCGCTGAAAATCTGCTTTAGTGGGTAATCCAGCACTCTTAACCACCCTGTTTACCTCTGTACGAATCCGGCTGTTTACTTCTTCTTTTTCCTCGTCGATGCGGCGGCTCCAACTGTCTAGAAGCTCCTGGCCTTCTTCTCGACTGAGTTCACCTTCCTTCACCCAGTCCTGCACCATCGCCTCAGCCTTATCCTTAGTGATCAACATGAAACCTAAACCCGTGGTTAGCATCTTCTTTGCTTGTTTAAACACTTGAGTCCCTCCTTAAAATGCGGTCAGCACTCCTTAAATCCACCATTAGTATAACACAAAAACTCCGAGGCTTTTCCCGCGGAGTTTTTGTACCAGCCAAAGAACGACAATCGATCTATCGCTGTGCCGGTTTTTTCTGTGCACCAAGAGTCCATTCCAACCAAACAGGGCTGGCTACGAACAACGAGGAGTATGTCCCGACCAATACACCCACTAGCAAAGCGAAAGCGAAGTCACTGATGGAAGCGCCGCCAAAGACAAACAGCATGAGAATAACCACAAACGTTGTCATACTCGTATTTATCGAGCGAGGAAGTGTTTCATTCAAGCTATTATTGACCACTTCTTCAAGAGTCTCTCGCTTGCGGAACCGCAGATTCTCCCGCACTTTGTCAAAGATGACGATCGTATCATTGATGGAGTACCCCACTACCGTGAGAATGGCCGCAACAAAAGGACTGTTGATCTCCCGGCCGGTGATCGCGAATACCGCTAACACAAACAGTACATCATGGAGCACGGCAGCGATCGCTGACCCGGCAAAGCGGAACTCAAAGCGTACGGATACATACGCTAGAATGCCCACAGCTGCGATAAGCAGCGCCCAGAGCGCCTGGCGAACTAGCTCCTGGCCGATCACAGGCCCGACCATATCTGTCCTTCGCTCCTGAAGCCCTCCAAAAGCCGCATCCAGAGCCGCATCGATCTGCATGATCTCGGAAGTCTCTAGAGTACGAGTACGCAGCAAGAACTGATCGGAGCGATCCAAAATCTGAATGACACCGTCAGCAACACCGAGTTCGCCAACCTCGTTGGACAAGACTGTACGGATTTCCTCAACAGTAACACTTTGGTCCACTTGGCGCTCCATGATACTGCCGCCTGTGAAATCGATGCCCAAATTTAACCCTCGGAAAACAAGAATCACGATGGCCACAATGACCATTGCCATGGAAACTCTTAAGGCGGTTTTGCCGATACCTACGAAATTCATTGGCTTACCCCCCTCATAGCAAAGTATCGGGTCATCTTCTCAGGATCCGAGTCCGCAACAGCGGTTAGGAGAACCCGAGTGATGACGATTGCTGTAAACATACTGGCCAGAATACCGATACTTAGGGTGACGGCAAAACCACGAACAACGCTGGTACCAAAGTAGAACAGAACTACAGCTGTGATCAACGTGGTCACATTGGCATCGAAAATGGCCTTAAACGCACGGTTAAAACCTGTTTCGATGGAAGGCCGCAGGCGTTTACCGCTGTTTAGCTCTTCCTTAATCCGCTCAAAGATGATGACATTGGCATCAACAGCCATCCCTATCGACAAGATGAAGCCGGCAATACCAGGCAGAGTCAACGTGGCTCTCAGACCAGCCAATACCGCCAAGACGATAACTACATAGATCACCAAAGCAACAGCAGAAATGGCACCCGGCATCTTGTAGTAGAAGACCATGTAGAGAAGGACGAAGAGAATCCCGATCAAACCAGCGCGAAGGCTGCGATCAATGGAATCCTGCCCCAAAGTAGGACCAACATTCCGGATCTCCATGATATCCATAGGAACCGGCAGAGCACCACCCTGAAGGAGAACAGCCAGATGCCGTGCTTCTTCATGCGTAAACGTACCCGTGATCTGACCTTCACCCTCGAGAATCGGTTCACGAATCATGACCTCTTGGAGCACCTCGTCATCCAGAACGATCTGGCTCGTCTGCCCTTGGTACCGCGTGGTCATCTCAGCAAAGAGCTGAGCACCTTCTCGATTAAAACGAATATCCACTGAAGGACGGCCATAGCGATCAGCACCAATGCGAGCACTCTCCAAATATGCACCGGTCACAACCGTATTGCCATGAGGATCCTTAAATTCAAGCTGCGCAGTCCGCCCAATGGTGTCAATCGCCTGCTGCTGGTCGTGAACACCCGGCAGTTCAACGATGATGCGCCGATCACCTTGGCGCTGCACCAGCGGTTCTGCAACACCTAATGCATTCACGCGCCGTTCAATCACTGCAGTGGCTCGCTGCATCATGTCCTCAGACACTCGCTGTCCATCCTCGGCTTGACCCTCCAGGACCACATGAACGCCGCCTTGGAGATCCAACCCCAAGTTTAACGGCGTCTGGGTCAACAGCAGTGCTGCAGCCACGGTGACAGCTAGGATAATTCCGATTCTCCAGCCGGTTCCCCGCCTCAATCGCCTCTCCTCCTTCAGTCAGCTCAATCTGTAAACACCTACGACCGCACCGGCAGCCGAAAACACACAAGGACATTATACTATCGGCTCACGGAGCTTGTCAACGAAAGGAACTACTGCCGCAATCAGCTGGGCGGGGGTTAACCCGTCAGTTTGAATGACGATGTCCGCGGACTGCCGTGCGTCTTGCAGGTTGACCAGCTGCTGTACATACGCCCGGCGTCCCCACGCAATGGAGCGGCGGCTCTGAATGGTCTCAAACTGGCAGTGCAGAAGCACCAGGAGAGCCGGTTTGCGATGACGCCAGACCCTAGCAGAACCCGAGTGTTCCTGCGAGAAGGATCGTGTCGCGTAACCATGCGCGCGCAGTCCCTGCGCCAGCGTGCTTTTCCCTGATGCACACACTCCGACAATTAACACCAACGGGCCACTGCCCAACGGCACGCACCACCTTCAGCAGGGATAGTTCACCGTCATCTGCCTTGTGCCAAGAGCATCCTCTCTGTCGCACATCGCCAACACCGCCACCAACATATCATCGCGAGGCCTGCCGTTATCCCTCTCCACTGCCATGTCCAACATGCGGTTCGCCAGCATCTGCGGATTAGGTGAATCGGTCCGCACCAGCTGAAATACCTCGTCCATGGAGAATGGTTGACCTTTACTGTGACAGCCTGAGTTAATAATCCCGTCTGTAAAACCAACCAACACGGTACCCGGATACGCCGGCCAATGGGAAATCATGGGACGGTTACTCTTATGCACTCCGATGGGGTTGACTCCGCCGTCAAGACAGCTAGAGCCATCTTGATGGCCCACAACGACAGGGCAGTTGGAGTTCCGCGACACAATCAGACTCCTGGCCTCCAAGTCCGAAGTCAAGATCGAAACAGTGGCTGATACCTTCCCATCCCGGATCGTGTACAGAAAGTCGCTGATGGCCCGCATCACAGCACCATCCCGAGCACCATCGCCGATTAGCGCTGCCGCTTTTCCAGCAATCTGATGACTGATGCGCTTAGCCGCCCGCCCGTGGCCCTGACCGTCCACAATGACAACAGACAACCCGCCCCGAGG
>SLOG01000056.1 GCA_007132635.1 Limnochordia bacterium | reverse complement strand
AAAGAGCCCACTCCGAAAAAAAGATGCAGTTGATTAAGGGCCCGACCGCTCTGCCCAGGGTTTATCTGGGAAACAAACGAATTGAGTCCGCTTTCGAGGAAGCCCCACCCCGCACCCCACAGGGCTCCGCCGGCTAGAAGAAGCTCAAACGAAGGCACGAAGAAGATCGCTAAGCACGCACTTCCCATGGCTACAATTCCCACAGTCGTGAGTTGAGAGGGGTTGAGACGACTTCCTGCGAAACCGATAGTGATTGATGTCATGACTCGGCCGAGTCCGTTAAAGAGGAATATACGGCCCACAACGCCGAAACTGATGGAGAATTCGTCGACGATCCAAGGGATTATGGGTCCGATTGTCGACGCCACGAGTCCTAGGATCAACATCGTCAACGAAGAAAATACGACGGCCATGGGCGTCTATCTCCTATCCGGCGTTTCCGAGGCCACAATCTCCTCCCAGTCATATCTGGGCACGATTTCTTGACCAGGAGAAACGACGAGGTAGTCTTCAGAATTCCAGTCGCCGGACACCAGTCCGTGTATCAGACGCATGTCTCCTTCTAAGAGTCGAAATCCCCGGCCTTCTGCCTCGGCGTCTTTGCGGCAGCGGGCAGCGAAACCCAGGTGGGCCGTCTCAGGGATTTCGATGAAGACGACATGATTATCGTCCGACCATTGAATCTCGGGGTGCAGAGTCTGGATGATATATCGAGCGTTGTCCTCGCCGTACATTGCTGCATACTCATCGAACGTTTTGTCAAGCCCAAGGACCGATTCCATGGAGGCCTCACGACGTGAGGATTCTCCTCGTTCCATATACCCGGTTGAGCTGAAGGGTCGACTAGGGTTTTCTGAGAAGTGCTCCCGAAACTCCTGTTTCGAGCCCAGGAATAGTGTGCAGCAGTCGTGTGCTCGTGGTATAACAATGGGTAAGGAACGAGCGTAGAGCCCAGCCGTGCTGTTGCCGCAGAGACCGTATCCTAAAAGCACCGCATCGTAGGATACATCACTAGCTTCCGTTCTCTCGATCCCATCTTGTATGAGCTTTCGCAGAACAGCGCTTTCGTCATGCGCATCCTTTGGTGTGAATTCGATATCAACAGTATGCTGAGTGAGCGCTGCTGCCAGACAAACTTCTCTAAAGAAGACTTCACAGGCAATGAGTTTGTACTGCATAGTTCATCCTCCGTTTGTTAGCTGATTGCACACGACAAGGAGTGACTTTGATGCCAAAACGACTGTCAATGGCCGCACTGCCGACGCGACTTCACTCACTGCCGCGATTGAGTGAATACGTGGGTTGCGAACTATGGATCAAGAGAGATGACGAAACCGGTTTGGGTCTAGGTGGGAATAAGGCCCGAAAACTTGAGTATCTTATGGCTGACGCTGTTCAACAGGAGGCAGACACAGTCATCACCGTTGGAGGTGTGCAGTCCAATCATGCAAGGATGACTGCAGCTGCTGCAGCAAGTTTGGGCTTGGAGTGCCACCTGGTACTGCGGGGCGTGGTACAGGAACAGCAAGGCAACCTGCTTCTTAACGCACTATTTGGTGCGAACATCCACTGTATCCCCCCAGGAAACGATCGGGAAGCGAAGATGGAACAGTTGGCGGACGAACTCCGCAGCGATGGCCGGCGGCCATACTGCATCGGTGTCGGTGGGTCGAATGGATTGGGCTCCTTGGGGTATGCGGATGCGGTCTGCGAACTAAGAACTCAGCTCCCCGATGACACGGACTTTGGCGAGATTATCGTACCTGTGGGATCCGGCGGAACCTATGCGGGTTTGGCTTTGGGTCTCAAAGCCCATGGCATGAGGTCTTGCCTCCAGGGAATTGCCGTGGATGACATGGACTTCGCGCCCATCATTCAAGAGATCGCTGCAGAAGCCTCCTTCTTTGGCCTGCCGCCTCTGGAAGACCAGGATATCTGTCTAGACTATGGCTTTTTGGGGCCTGGCTACGGGATTCCTTCCAAAGCGGGCTGCCGGGCCATTGACCTTTTGGCAAGTCTGGAAGGTATCTTACTGGATCCTGTGTACACGGGTAAAGCCATGGCTGGCCTGCTTCGACGGATCGAAACCAAAACGGCCGGAAACGATGGTCCGATCTTGTTCTGGCATACAGGGGGAGCCCCTTCGCTTCCCGCTTTTCGTGAAGCACTTACATCGTTCGAAGCTCACGATGTCTAACTCGGCAGGTCTTTCCGCCTTCCTGCAAGCGGCGCGCTAATTCCTCGCCGATCGCAACGGAACGATGCTTGCCGCCTGTACACCCGATTCCTACTGTAAGACGTGCTTTCCCTTCTTGGCTGTACGCTGGGATAAGCCCCGTCAAGAGACTGTAGAATTTCTCGAGAAACTCTTCGGTCTGCGGCCAGCGGAGTACGTATTCCGCCACCGCCGACGCAAGACCTGTTTGCCCGCTGAGTTCTCTGATATAGAATGGGTTGGGGAGAAAACGGACATCGAAAATGATATCTGCGTCTGTGGGTACGCCGTATTTGAAACCAAAGGACAGCATATCGACCGCCAGTAGTTTGTGGAGTGGAAGACCCACCAGCACTTCGTTGAGACGCCCCTTGAGTTCGCCAGGATTCGACGCGGTCGTATCCACGATGATGTCCGCTCGTTGTCGCACATCGGCCAACAATCGACGCTCCAGGTCAATGCTGTCCTGAATGCTTGCAGCCTCGCTTAAGGGATGTCGCCGGCGCGTTTCGCTGAAACGCCTGATCAAGACCAGGTCAGCGCAGTCGAGAAACAGTATTCGGTGATGATAGCCCTGTTGTTCCAGCCATTCTAGTGCCTGAAACAGGTTGTGGAAGTGTCCTCGGCCTCGGACATCCATAGCCACAGCGACGTCTCGGCTTTCGTCGCCTTGGGCATGGACCTCGACTAGTTTCGGGAGAAGCAGCGGAGGCAGATTATCGATGCAGAAATAGTCTAAGTCCTCTAATGCTTTCATGGCCTGTGTCTTTCCAGCCCCTGACAATCCCGTTACTATGGTAAAGCTCATGGTACCTGCCATCCGTTCCCCCACCCTTTGTGCGATCTGCAGAGATGATATGACGCCTTACTGCCTCAGGCGTATGTCCCCATGGCCAATCCCGTATCGACGAAGTATCGATACGTGTCGTATTCGACCGTGTTGGGTATTGAATGATCGCTGTGGAGCACATAACCGAAATTCCCCTTGACGGTCGGAATCTTGTCCCCTAACTCTCTGTCGATGATGTCGCGATCATTGGTGTAAAGCGTCCGAACATCGATGCCTCCCATAAACGACAGTCTGTCGCCAAACTCCCGATACAGTTTCAGCAGATCCATCCCGGCTTTGACTTCAATCACCTGAAGACAGTCAATGCCAGCCTCCATCATACTGGGAAGCAGCGGTTCCACAAACCCGCAGGAGTGCATGGTGACCGGTAGTCCGTGACTGTGAGCAAAGTCCATGGTTCGCTTATGACCCGGTTGGATGATTTCTCGGTACATGGCTGGCGACATAAATGGTCGGCCTTTAAAACCCATGTCTTCGTAAAACCAAATTCCATCGGGATAACCTTCGGCTGCGAACAAAATCTCCTGCAGTTGAAGACACAAATCCGTATAGGTTTCTACCATATCTTTTACCCAATTCGGATCTAATGCCATCCCCATGAGCATATATTCGTGACCGCAGACAGGGTGCATGGACTCAAAAACATTAACCCCTGACCAGCAGAAAAAACGGTTGTTTGCCGCGGCGTGCGCCTTGGCTTTCCGGTACGCAGTGAAATCGATACGTCTAGCATCGGGTGTCAAAAGCGGTTTGACATAGGCTTCCCAGCCTGCTCTGTCTTTGACTCGAAAGTCAACATGCTCCGGAGTAGTATCGTGCAGCTTGTGGCGGCGCAGAAGAGCACCATTTCCATCCCGCACTAACATGACCTCGTCAGTCTCCTCCACAACCTCCGGCTCCATGTCGATATCCGCCATCAGGTTGAAGGCCCAGGAAAGCTCTATATCAAATCCGAAATGGTCGGCTAGGTTCTCGTCGGCAGCGAGATGACCATCAGCCGTCCATTTTTTCTGCGTATCACCCCAGAAATGCTCCATGATCCCAATACGATCGACTGGTTTTCGCTGCATGATGTTGCTGATTCTCTCTCGTCCCGTTAAAGGATTCATGCTCCCGTCTCCTCCAATTCAATGATCTGGACCCCGCGTGGGGCTACCTGTGTCGACCCATCAAGGCGCACATTTGTCAGCAATTCGCGGCCACTGTAACCCTGTAAAGAAACAACGGCCGCCTCGGCCGCGTGGTTCAGGAGAAACAGATAGCGACGGCCGGCCTGCTGTCGGATTACTGCTTCCAAGCCGTCTGGCGCATTTCCCACAGCCGGGCGAATGTTGTTGGCATCACAAATCGTCTTGATGAAATCCTCAGCAAATTTCGTGTCTGGACACGAAGCTACATAATAGGCCACGCCTTTACCGTAGGTATTGCGGGTTAGCACCGGCATACCCCTGTAAAAGTCGGCACCGTAAGCAGCTAGTGCTTCTGCCGTCTCACAGTGAACGAGATCAAACAGCAGGCTGCAGGCGTACTGACCCCGCAGGCTGCCGACTGTCTCCTTCATAACTATGGAATTGTGCATCTCGGGAGGAAGCGCATCGATCTCTTCTGCCCAGATGCCTAACAGTCTACGAAGAGGCCCCGGGTAACCACCTGGGACTACGCGGTCGTTATCGTCGACAAGGCCGCTGAAGAACGTTGTAACAAACGTGCCGCCCTCTTCGACGAATGATTCCAGCCGCTCTGCAGCCCCTGCTTTGACCATGTAGAGTACAGGGGCAATCACGATGTCGTAACCTGAGAGATCAGTGTCTATGCTGACCACATCGACGGAGATAGTTTGCCTGTAGAGAGCGTCGTAGTATACTTGAATCTGCTCCACGTACTTTAAGTCAACACTAGGCCCGCTGGAGAATTCCACCGCCCACCAGTTGTCCCAATCAAACAGTATGGCCACACGGCTAGATATACGCGCGTCCAAAAGCGTGTCACCTAGACCCTTCAGTTCAGAACCAAGATTAGCACACTCACGAAAGACACGAGTATTTTCATGGCCGGCATGCTCGATGACTGCGCCATGGTACTTCTCGCAGGCACCAATCGAGCGCCGCAGCTGGAAGAACATCACTGTATCGGCCCCGTGTGCAATGGCTTGGTAGCTCCACAACCGCATGACCCCGGGTCGCTTCAGCGAGTTATACGGCTGCCAGTTCTGTTGGCTAGGCGTCTGCTCCATAAGCATAAACGGCTGTCCACCGCGCAGTCCGCGCATCAAGTCATGCCGCAGTGCTACGTGACTCATGGGAGTGTTGTATCGAGGGTAGCTGTCCCATGAAATCACATCGACATGCGGTGCCCACTTGAAATAGTCCAGCGGTTTGAAGGTACCCATCATGTTTGTCGTGATGGGTACATCGGAGCAGTGCTTGCGAATGGCCTCATATTCGAGTTTATAACACTCGAGAAGGCTATCCGAGTTAAACCGGGCGTAATCCAAGGAAATTCCCTGAAATGCCGTACGGGTTGGGTCATTTTCATCCATATGCTCGCTCAGTATGTTGGGTGGTACAATCTCATCCCAGTCATAGAAGCGATGGCCCCAAAACGCTGTGTTCCAAACTTCGTTTAACCGGTCAAGCGAACCGTATCGTCGTTTCAGCCATACCCGGAACTGTCTCGCACAGTTCTCACAGTAACACGTTCCACCGTATTCATTGTTTATGTGCCAGACCAGAAGGCTTGGATGACTGCTGTACCGTTCGGCTAGGCCTTCAGCCATTAGCGGTGCGAAATGCCTATAGGTTGGACTGTTGGGACAGGAGTTGTGGCGGCCGCCGAATCTCCGCTGGCGCCCTTGAAAGTCAACTCGTAAGATGTCTGGATATCGTTTGGCCATCCAAGCAGGATGAGCCGCTGTCGCGGTGGCGAGGCAGACATGGATGCCGTTCTTAAAAAGTTTGTCCAGGATTTTGTCGGTGAAGCTGAAGTCATACGTTACTTCATCCGGTTGGAGCAGTGACCAGCTGAACACTCCTACGGTAGCAATGTCGATGTCAGCTAGTCTGAACAGCCGCATGTCTTCATCCCAGATTTCCTCCGGCCACTGGTCTGGATTGTAGTCGCCCCCGTAAAAAATCTTGGGCAGTCTTTCATTGATCATCTTAAGGTCCCCCTAATCCAAGGCTTCTGCAGCCGTCCGCACGTATTCAGCAGCTCTTCGGTACTCCTCGGCCGTCGAAAGGTGTTCGAGCATTAGAGGCGTATCAGCATCAAGCTTCTGCAGTTCCCGTAGAAATGTCTTGTAGCATAACTGCCCTTTGCCGGGTCTCACCTCGTCGAGATGGACTGTCAGCTTCTGTGTCATACGTATGTCTTTCGCATGGCACGACCGAATGCGTCCACCCAGAGTTGTAAAGCACTCCTGCAGGAAAGCTCCGTTTTGGTAATAACGGGCTGGCTGGTTGATCATGTTCACTGGGTCCAAATGGACACCGAACTGACTTCGGTCGACAGCGTCTAGCAGCCGAGCATAGGACTCAGGAGAATCGGGGTACATCCAGGGCATTGGTTCTAATGTATACGCTGTCACTGTGGGTCCTACAGAATCAATGATGTCCTGCACCATTTCTACGACTGCCTCGAAGCCGTAATCCGTTAGATTGTCTTTGTGGTGTCCATCCCATTGGTCACCGAACGAACCAGAAATGTTAACACAGCAGCGAGAGCCGATTTGCTCCGCGAGTTCGAGCTGACGTTTGCAGAAGTCGCGAGCCTTACGGCGCTGTTCTTTGTCGTTACTCAAAGGGTTGCTCCAAGCCCCAACTTCCGCGATGAGAAGATCCGCCTCGTCTGCGGCTTTTCGGTACTCGTCTATGGTTTCGGAAGCAGCCGTATGGTCGATGGGGCAAAACGCTGCCCGGTAATCTAGGGCCAGGTGAGCTTGCACCCAAGCAGCTGGTGTCGCGAAACTGCCAAAAACAGGTCCTCCTAAGCGCATTTCTCAGTCTCCTCTCGTGGCAGGACAAACTCAACGGCTGCGGATTATCTCGTCATTTCGATATGCACGCCACACAGTCTCAAACCATGTATCGCTCTGCGGAATGGGTCGGACGGGTCGCCATGAACACTGCCACGTATCGGCGCTGTTTTTCCGCACCGTTTGTACGTGGGAAGCAAACCAGCTATCCGTCGACTCTAGCGATGAGCGGAAAACCTCATCGAGTTCAGGCACTGCTTTGTCTCCGTTGGGGTCTGCTGTTAGGTAAGAGCCGCGGCTGCGTCCACCATGCTGGATGTAGTCGGCTATCGTCGTTAGGTGAGCACGAGCGGTCAGCAGAAGCTGGTAGTCTACCAGCCTGTCTGGGAGACCTGCCCACTCAGTCCGTGCCGGTGTTTCGCGCATCTCGCACAGCCAGTTGTCGATTTGGGCCATGGCCGCAGCCACTGTCTCGCTTGTGCGTATCGGTCCTGCGGCGCTGCTGAGAAGCTTCTGTAGTCGGCATCGGATGTCATGCTGTGATCCACTTCGTTTGGACCGAAACATGCGCTGAATCAACTCGAGTTTTTCGCCCGTCGCGGCACGTGTTTTTTCGAGAAACACCTCAACCCGCGGAGGTGCTGCTTGGCAGCGAGCCGCGATGTATTGGGCTGCACGCA
Source organism: Limnochordia bacterium (assembly GCA_007132635.1). Lineage (GTDB taxonomy): Bacteria > Bacillota > Limnochordia > Darwinibacteriales > SLO01 > SLOG01. The sequence continues at coordinate 1,988 of SLOG01000056.1, read as the reverse complement.
GCGCACCCACTTGCCCGGCATTCAACGCGCTTCCACCCGGCCGGTACACTCCATGGGTTCCCGCTGCCTCCCCTATAGCGAACAGGTGTTTCAAACTCGTCTCCCACCAAGCATTGACGGCTAGGCCTCCGTTGCAGTGTTGGGCACAAAGGCCGATCTCCAAAGGTTCGTTGTGCAGGTCAATGCCGTTATCCCGGTACAGCTCGATGGCCGGCTGGTTAAGGGTCTGCAGGCGCTCGATGGGTGTCCCAAACAAAATCGATGAGTTTTGGAGATACTCATACGCTTCGCTCCCTAAGAGCGAAAAATTTAGTTCGGAACACTTTCCTTTGCTGCCAGGGTTAGCTGTGAAATCAAGAAATACCCGGCGTCCTTTGACCACCGACTCCTGGTAGACCAAGGCGTCAATCAAAGAAGAACCGCGTGCCTGCAGCTTGCGCGGGTCAAAAGGCCATTGATAGCCTTTTAGGAACACAGCATCCAAAGCTGCCCCTAATGAAGGAAAAGCTTCTTGCAGGAACTCCTCTTCACTGCCCCCGTTTTGGTCTGTGGAAACGTAGCGCGGCAACACTTGTTGGTAACTCCCAGAGAGATTCCACCGGAATTTGAGAGACGCGATGCCAAATTGGCTCTCGGTGAGGTTCTGCCCAGCAGCACCCGCTTCATACGCCCATCCATTGGCACCCAGCTGGCTCTCTGGGTAGACGGACTGGGCGTAAAGGCCCGCCGGCCCGCCTGCGGCCCAAATGACATTGGTGCAGTTGATCAGGACCAGCGGAGGTTCGTCGTTGGAGGATTGTTCTGTGCGGATGGCCATAAGTCCCATAAGCGAGGTCTTATTTTCATTGGTTAGAATACCGACAACCTGGAGGTTATCCAACACAGGTATGCCTTTCATCTCCACCTGAGTCTGGAGTTTTTCGGTCATCCATCGGCTCGTCAACGGCCCTACACTTGTTGCGCGCTGACGAGGATCGTGGTCAGTCTTGTAACCCACATATTCTCCATAGGCAGTGTGCGGGAAGGGTACTCCGATGTCGACAAGCCGAAAGAAGCAGCGTGCAGATAGAGCCGCTTCAACCAAAGCGGTATCTCCATCCGTGCTGCCTCCAGAGAATAGGGTTTGAGCCATTTCCTGTATGGAGTCCGGCATAGTTCCTGCTAAGGTTAGCTTGTAGTACGTCTGTTTGTCAGAACCCGTATTGCGCGATGTTCCGCAGTACATCCCCTCTGTTATCAAAGCTATCTCTCGTTCGCCAAGTTCAAACAAGCGGTCTGCAGCGCTGAGGCCGGCTGCGCCCGAACCAACGATGGCGGTCCGGACAGTTACGACGGACAGATCCAGGCCGTTAAGGAGGATACGGGTATGGTCCATGAGTCACCTTCCAGTAATAAAGTGTCTGATTTCACGTCGGGAAAGGGGAGCTAGCTGCGCTCCCCTTTAGCTTTCTCGCAGGAAGATGCTGCTTCTCCTCCTGCTTTCCAGAAGGCTGTTGATTTTCTCGATTTTGACGAGTGCCGGTTCACCTCGTTTACCTTTAATGCCCGGCAAACGAGGTGCTGTGATGCCCACGTCCATGGAAAAGCGAGGAAAACCAACGCCTTCCTAGTCTTCTAAGTTATCGTCAGCTTACAGGTGCTCACTGGACCCCGGTTGCCCTCGCTATCCGTGGCGTAGAGTCTGACGTCATATGTGCCGCTGGGAGCACCCCATGGTACAATGCTCGAAAATCCGTACGTCTGTTCATCCGTAGGCTTCAGACTATAGGTCATTCCGAAATGAGGTACCGATAGGGTTACGCTTCGAATGTCGCCAACAACTTGGGAAAATGATGCTTTTGCCGTTATCGTCTCTCCAGCTTTGATCGGATTAGGCTGCAGCTCGAACAGGACTTGATAATCAAACGATGCCATTCGTACTCCCTCCTCAGGAGAAAAGTGTAGTCGCCTCTAACTACCACAAACTATCACAATTTCCCTTTCCTTTT
>SLOG01000242.1 GCA_007132635.1 Limnochordia bacterium | reverse complement strand
TACGGAGGGATGGATGATCATGGCTCGATCTGCACTACCGGATAATCCCATAATAATGCAGGCGTTTTACTGGGAGATGGGTACGGGAGGATATGCCGAACACTTCCCGGAGGAGAAGAATCTTTGGGAACTCTTATCTGCCAGGGCCTCTGAGCTCGGGCGCTGGGGGATAACGTCTGTGTGGATCCCACCAGCACATAAGGGTATGGGCGGCACCCATGACGTCGGCTACAGTTCGTACGATTTGTATGACTTGGGAGAGTTCGACCAGCAGAATACTGTCAGAACGAAGTACGGTACAAAAGATCAATTACACGCTGCCGTCGACGCTCTGCACAAGGCGGGTATCGCTGTGTATTATGATGCTGTACTGAACCATCTGATGGGTGGCGACGAAACCGAAACGGTGACGATAAGCACTCGCAGTCCCACCCTTCCGGGCAAAGAAGCGGATGTATGGAGCCGTTTTCGGTTTCCCGGTCGGCAGGGGCGTTACAGCGATTTCCAGTGGCACTGGTGGCATTTCAACGGGACGGATTATGACCACCGGACCGGACAGACAGGCGTGCTTCTTTTCAAAGATAAGAACTGGGATGCTACATGTCACCAAAGTGATAGCTACCTCATGGGCATGGACTATGATTACGAACACCCAGAAACGCAGGCAGAACTCATTCGTTGGGGAACATGGTTGGTCGACACGCTGGGAGTAGATGGTTTTCGTATTGATGCTCTGAAGCACTTGGGGTGCTTGTTCATCAACACCTGGGTGGATCGAGTTCAGGAAGAGACTCATCAGAGGCTGTTCTTTGTTGGGGAAGCTTGGTTGAATGACGCGCAGGAGTTGAGGCAGTATTTTGACGCTGTGGCCAGTGAACAGATGTATGTATTTGACTTTCCCTTGCGGGAAACCTTTCGACAGTTATCCGATGATCCGCTTTTCTCCATGCGCTCTCTTGTTAGTGCGGGTCTCGTAAACCAACCAGGATATGGCAAGCGCGCCGTCACCTTCGTTGAAAACCACGACACCCAGAGGGACGGGGAATATCCCGGTCTTCACCGGTACAAGTACCACGCCTATGCTTACATTCTGCTGCGGGAGCGGGGACTGCCGAAAATCTTCTGGAAAGACCTGTACGCCTATGGGATGCGGGAGGAAGTCTGCCGACTCATGGAAGCGCGGCAGCGTTTTGCCTACGGTCCCGGATATGAAGTCGCGGACGCCTGTGATGATAACGTTTACGCCTATGTGCGAGAAGGACTGCCTCGAGAGCCTGATACAGGATGTGTAATGCTTTTGGCGAAGGAGTCGGATCAGGATACCGTCAAGCGGTGGCTGCCCACGGGCCGGCCTCATCGGGACTACATGGATTGGACAGGCAACCAAGAATACACTGTGACCACAGACGAACACGGTTGGGGCGAGTTTGCTGTTTCCTGCAGTGCAGCCGATGGGTGGTCCGTCTGTGTACCGCGTTGAGAGCGCTGGAGATGTCTCCAGCGCTCTCACTCTTGGAATGTCTACTCTGTCGTCATAAAGTACTGTTCGGGATAGGTGTTTGCTGGAGAGATCTGGAGCACGTCTGTCAGACCTACTTCCGGCACATTGTGGAAATAGTTCTTAACAACTCCGATGGCCATTGCGCCGGGGTTAAGCCCCACAACACCGATATTCCATACTTGTTCGGAGTGGATTCGCATCATCTCTTTACCGTAAGCAGTTTGCTCTTCCACGTCCGCCGTTGCTTTGGCCATGTCATAGAGCTCCATGACGCGTTTCATTTCCTCTGTAGGCTCTTCTCCTGCGGCTCCTCGAGAGTTATACCACTGGGCCCAAAGGGGAGCGCCAGTGTACGAGCCCTGCGGTAGCCACCAGTACGGATGTACTAGTGGTGTCAAAGCTCGATCCATGTTCCAGACAACGACTTGAGGCTCTCTGCCCTGCGTGCGTTCAACCCAGTAGGAGCGCTCCAGTGACTGCACCGTCGACCGGACTCCGACTTGCTGCCAGTAGTCGGCTACCAGTTCACAGACCTGTACCCACGGACCAAATACGCCACCGGCTACTTCGATGATTAGGGACAGCACTTCGCCATCGGGGCGAAGGCGATAGCCAGCCGCATTTCGCTCATCAAGGCCGAGCTCATCCAGCATCTGATTGGCTAAGTCCGGGTCATACTGCGCCCAAGCAGTGGCAAACTCAGGTTCAAATAGCGTTGATTCAGGAATGACGGTGGCCTGTCTCGGAACTCCCGTGCCAAGATAAACCAAGTCGTTGACTTCTTCGCGGTTGATGGCCACCGACAGGGCTTGACGGAATTCCTTAGTTCGAAGGAGTTCACCAAGCACGGGCTCGTGATGGTTTTGGCTCATCTGAAGCAAAACGTCAGAGCCGATGGCCGCACGCCAGATACGCACATCGTAGTTGCCGGTGGCTGCATTGTCCACGAATACCGGCAGGTTGGTAACAGTCAGGTGGCGGAACTGCATGTCAATCTCTCCAGCGACGGCTCTGAGGTTGATGACCTCCGAATCCTGTACCAGATCGTTGACGATACGATCAATGTAGGGTAATTGATTGCCCTCTGTGTCTACCTTCCAGTAGTAGGGATTGCGGCTTAAGATGAAATTCTGCCGACTGTTTGGTGTTTCGGTAACCCAAGCGGACAGAGTCGGGCGCCCTACGACTGCCCATTCGCTCATCCTCTGCCCGTATAACTGGTACCAATGCTCGAAGTCAGCCTCGGCAACCATGGCCGCAAGTTCATCCTCAGCAACGTAGTTGACGTGAAACTGTTTGGCATAGTGCTTAGGCACGAGGAGACCATTCCCAAATGTGGCCATCCGCGTGACAAACAAACCGTATGGTTGGGGAAAACTCATCTTGAACGTGACTTCGTCGATTACCTCAAGCTCAACGGGCTCGCCTTCGGTGGTAAGCCATTCGGCAAAGCTGGGAGTGAGATCCTTGTTTTGGAACACATCTTCGTACCAGAACTGTAGATCCTCGGTCGTGAAAGGATGGCCATCGCTCCATCGGAGTCCTTCGCGGAGATAGAAGGTGAACTCGCGGCCGTCTGGAGTGACGTCCCAATCACGAACTAGGTTGGGAAGGATTTCCGAAGCATCCTCATTCCAGCGCACCAACGCTTCGTGCGTTAGGCGGTGTACCGATGACATGTCGGATGGCCCCAAAAAGGCTCGGCGCCAAGTGCCGCCGTATTCGCCAACCCTCTCGTAAGGCACTACAACAAATGGATCTGCCGGTAGACGGTCTTCCACCGGTGGAAGCTCTCCTGCATCCACCCGAGCAGCGAGTTCAGGAGCCTCGTTAAACTGAGCGAAGCTGGAGCCGGTCAGCAGAAGTGTGATAACTACAGCGATGGAGAGAAAAGTATACTTCTTCATCAATTTCGTTCTCCTTTCTTAAGTGGGGAGGCCTGCAGGCCTCCCCAGGACTCGAGTTACGGACGACGGGAGTACTGTTCGGGCCAGGTATTGCCAGGAGTCTTCTGCAGCCAATCGGACGGGGCTACTTCCGGAACGTTGTACATGTCACCGGCCACAATCACGACGTGGGGCAGGTCACCGACGACGCCCGTGTACCACAACTGCGAGTTGTTCAGCTTCACAAGCTCCTGCATGAGCGCGATCAGCTCGTCATTGTCCTCTGCATTGAGCACAGCGGAGTACAGATCGTAGGCTTCGCGGATAGGTCCATCCGGTGGGGCTTCGCCGCGTCGGCCGCTAGTAGCAAACCAGTCGAACCAAGGAGATTGCACCGCTTGGCCGCGGCCCGGCAGGAGGAACAGAGGGTCAACATCCGGTGTGAGGCCGCGGTCGTTGGTCCAGACCGAATAATCGTAATCGCCTGCCCCCGAACGCTGCGCATGAAGGGAACGTTCGACAACATCGGCCACGGCACGGATGCCTATATCCGACCAATAGTCTACGATCATCTCCGTAACACGAGGCCAGGGGCCAAAGACTGGAGCCAGGACAATATTGATGCTGAACCGCTCGCCATCCGGGCCAAGTCGGTAACCGCCGGAATCCCGTTGATCCATACCCAATGCATCCAGCAGTGCGTTGGCAGCATCAAGGTCACGCTCTGCATACCACTGGTCGGAGCCTTCAACGTAAAACGGCGACATTTGGATGACGCCCCCTTGGCGCGTCCTTCCCAGGCCAACATACGCCAGCATTTGGATCTCTTCCCGGTCAATGGCCATCGAGAGAGCCCGCCGGAAATCAGGATTGCGGAAAAGGTCCTGCTTGACGGGGTTGTCGTGGAACATGTTCGGGTACAGCATGTAGTTACTAGCCTCGGCTGCACTCCACTGCAGAATGCGGAAGTTGTGGCGTTCGGCGTTGTCTACGAAAATGGGGAGGTTATCCCACATAATGTGACGGAGCTGCATATCGATTTCACCTGTAGCAGCCCGCAGGTTGAGCACTTCGGCATTCTCGACAACGTCATGGATCATGGTGTCGATGTAAGGCAGCTGATTGCCCTGGGGATCGACCTTCCAGTAATAGGGGTTGCGCTCTGCTATCTGGGTCGTCGCTGGCGCCGGCACTGTTGGCACCCATGCCCAGATGACTGGCATGTCCAGATTACGCCGGGCATCGCGCTGATCCCAAAAGAGCTGGTACCACGCTTCACGCTGCGTCTCTTCGGCCATGGCCTGCAGGGTGTCCGCATCTACATAGTCGGGATGGTACTGACTTAGGTAGTGTTTAGGCCACTGCGTTACGCCTTCGCCGTGGTAGGCCATCTGGCGCAAAAAGACACCATAGGGCACTGCGTACTCAAATTGGATGGTATAATCATCTAATACTCTGAACTCAGGCAGCTCGCCTTCGCGCAGCAGCCAAGACGGTGCCACAGGGTGGAGATCTTCATTGAGAATACCCGATTCCCACCAAAACTCGAAATCGGCAGCCGTGAAAGGATGACCGTCTGACCACTTCATGCCTTCACGCAGATGGAAGGTGAAGATGCGGTTTTCTTCATCGACTTCATAGGACTTGGCGACATTGGGCATGACGTCCGAACCCTCAAGATTCCAGCGAACGAGTGTCTCGTAACTCAGACGGGCCGAAAGCTGCACATCGCCAGTACCCAATGCCGCACGACGCCACACGCCTCCGTATTGGCCGATGTCATCAAATGGCACTACGACTAATGGTTCGACAGGAAGCCGTTCTTCGACAGACGGCAGTTCTCCTGACGCTACTCGCTCGGCCAGCAATGGAGCCTCGTTGTATTGCGCCAAACCCATTCCGGAAAGCATTAGTGTTAGGGCTAAAGCAGTCCACAAAATGTAACGCGTCTTCATTTTTTAGTATCGCTCCCTTCAAATCGCTAAATTTACGCCGACAGCGGTTTCGTGAGTGCATCACCCCCTTGCGGTTGCAGAATTCGGTCAGGACAAAGGGCGCCGAGGTCTATGCTGTGGCGGAAACCCCAGCTAACTGTAGTTCTTCAGCAAAGTGACAGGCGGCTTGGTGTTCGCTGCTGCCGTTTTTCGCTGCGTCCACTAGAGGCGGTTCGTCTGTCTTACAGATTTCCTTGGCGTAACGGCACCGAGGATGAAAGGCACAGCCTGGCGGTCGGCGAGACGGATCCGCGACTTCGCCCTTCATTACCATGCGCTTGAGGGTGTAGCGGGGATCCGGCCGCGGCACAGCGGACAACAGGGCTTCCACATAGGGATGTTTGGGATGGTGGAAGATCTCTTCTGTGCCGGCCAGTTCTACCATTTTGCCCACATACATCACCGCCACCCTGTCGCAGATATGCTCTACAACACCCAAGTCATGGGCAATGAACAAGTAAGTCAGATCAAACTGCTGCTGCAGATCTTGAAGTAAGTTAAGCACTTGTGCTTGGATAGAGACATCCAAGGCAGAGACCGACTCATCAGCGATGATGAGGTCAGGGTTAAGCGCCAAAGCACGAGCAATGCCAATTCTCTGCCGCTGGCCGCCGCTGAAGGCGTGAGGATACCGAGCCATGAAGCGAGGGTCTAGGCCGACCACGTTTAACAGGTCGCTCACCCGCTGACGGATCTCCTCGGCGCTGCCCATTTCGTAGCAGATGAGGGGTTCAGACACGATTTCCTGTACCGTCATGCGAGGATTGAGGGACGAGTAGGGATCCTGGAAAATCATCTGCATGCGTTTCCGGGCTCGGCGCAAGTCGACGCGGTCGAGCTTGGTGATGTTCATGGCTCCTTGATCGCTGTTCATGAGTATTTCGCCTGCCGTTGGTTCAATGGCTCGCAGAATCGTGCGGCCAGTTGTTGTCTTGCCGCAGCCGCTTTCGCCAACTAATCCGAGGGTTTCCCCTTTCTTGATGCTGAAAGACACATCGTCTACCGCTTTGACGTCACCGATATGCGAACGTAGGAGGCCTCGGTAGATAGGGAAGTATTTCTTCAGATTCGTGACTTGCACGAGTGTCTCGGCATTCATCGGCTCACCCCCTCCTCTGCGCCGGTCCTAGCGGATGACTTCTCATCCTTGTACAGCAAACAGCTGACTTTGTGGTCGGGTTTGATCTCTTGAAGGGTTGGGATTTCTTTTTCGCATTTACCCTGCATGTAGCTGGGGCAGCGAGGGTGGAATGGGCATCCAGGAACAACCAGGAAGGGATCGGGAATGTTTCCTACGATCGCCCACAGGCGCTCGCTGGTCTTTTCGCCCACTTTCGGAATGGATTGCAGCAGCGCCCTGGTGTAAGGATGCATCGGGTTGTGGAAGATCTCGTCGACTGTAGCCTCTTCCACAACCTTCCCAAGATACATCACGGCGACACGGTGGGCCATGGAGGCGACAACACCAAGGTTATGCGTAATCATGAGAATGGTCATGTGAAGCTGTTCCTGCATGCGAACAAGCAGTTCTAAAATCTGCGCTTGGATGGTTACATCCAATGCTGTCGTCGGTTCATCGGCGATCAGCAGACTGGGATTGCACGAGAGCGACATTGCGATCATCGCGCGCTGGCGCATGCCCCCGCTGAGTTCAAAGGGATACGTACTGACGCGGCTTCTGGCGTCAGGAATTCCCACTAGGTCCAGCATTTCCACGGCCCGGCGCAGCGCTTCTTGTTCCGACACCTGCGTGTGCAGGCGAATCGCTTCGATTATTTGGTTTCCGATAGTGTGCACAGGACTGAGTGAGGTCATCGGTTCTTGGAAGATCATCGCGACGTCTTTGCCGCGTATCTGCCGAATAGCCTGGCTTTCTTCGCCTAGGCTGGTTATGTCAATCGTTTTTACTGCACCATTGCTCTTCTGGTACAGCTCGATTCGTCCTTCGATGATCCGACCGGGAAAGGGCACCATGTTGAGGATAGAGCGTGCGGTCATACTTTTTCCGCAGCCGCTCTCCCCAACAAGACCAAGCGTTTCACCCCGACTGATATCTAAGTCCACCCCGGTGAGAGCACGAACCGTGCCCTCGCGGGTCTGAAAATGAACGTGAAGATCGCGGATTTTAATGAGAATATCCTGCTCCACCGTCTTCCCCCCTTTTATGTGGCTCTTAAGTGGCACTCGAATACGGGTCTGCCGCATCCCGCAGGCCGTCGCCTACAAAGTTGAAGGCCAGGACAGCGACAACAACAGCTAGGCCTGGGTACATGAGCCAAGGGGCCATGGCGACAGCGTGTATGTTCTGCGCATCCTGCAGCAAAACCCCCCAACTGACCACCGGAGGCCGCAAACCAATTCCTAAGAAACTAAGGGAGGTTTCTGCCAGAATCATGCCGGGGATCGCTAACGTCATGGAAGCGATGATATGGCTCATAAACGATGGCAGCATGTGTTTCCGGATAACTCGGGCTTCAGAGGCTCCTGACAAACGGGCAGCCAATACGAAGTCCTCGCCTCGCAGGGACAGGAAACGTCCGCGCACGACGCGAGCCAGGCCTGTCCAGCCAATGAGCGATAAAATCACGGTAATCCCGAAATACACCAAGATTGGTGACCAGTCTGCAGGCAGCGCTGCGGCCAAAGCCATCCAGAGTGGGATCGATGGAAACGAACGTAGAATTTCAATGATCCTCTGCACAACCATGTCGGTGATACCGCCAAAATATCCGGATATTCCTCCGAAGAAGATGCCCAAGATCAGGCCGAGGACCACTCCCACCAAGCCAATGGATAAGGAGATTCGGGCCCCATAGATTACTCGCGAGAACACATCTCTTCCGAGTTGGTCCGTGCCCATGAGGTAAATGGCTCCGCCTTCTTCAACACCGAAGAGGCGAAGATCGGCCGGGATAAACCCAAAGAGTTTGTAGGGCTCACCGCGGACAAAAAACTGTAGAGAGTACTGCTCTGTCTCATCCAAGACATAGACGCGCCGGAAGGTGGTCATGTCCATTTCGCTGGTTAAGCCGTAGACAAATGGGCGCAGCTGAAAACCGTCCTCATGGCGAAATTGCGGCACAACAGGACCAGAATACGGGTTTCCGGTGCGTCTTTGTGGGTTGTACGGAGCGATAAACTCAGCGAAAATGGCTGTTCCGTACAGCAGAACAATGACTACTGCCGAGATGACGGCCAAACGGTGGCGGATGAATTTCCACCACATTAATTGCCACTGAGAAGCCACATACGCGCGATCCTTTGCAGGATCGAGTTGTTCGATCTTTGGTTTTTCTTTCGTATTCGGATCTAGACGTTCCAAAGGTTCGTTGGGCTTTTTGTCAGGCATTCGCGATAGACCCCCCTAAAAACCAATTATTCATAGCGAATCCGAGGATCCAACCATGCTAGCAGAATGTCAGACAGCAACATGCCGATGACTGTTAAGGTAGCCAACAGCAGCACAAAGCTTCCTGCCAGATACATGTCTTGGCTGAGCAGAGCTCGCAAAAGCAGTGGTCCTGCAGTTGGCAAGCTGAGAACAACGGAGACAATGATCTCGCCAGAGATAATCTGGGGTAGTATGAAACCAACGGTACTGATAAAGGGATTCAAAGCAATGCGGACGGGGTATTTCAGGACGAGGCGAACTCGTTTCATACCTTTTGCCCTAGCCGTCTCCACATAGGGCCGCCGCAGTTCGTCCAGCAGATTAGCCCGCATGATGCGAATAAGACCCGTCGTACTAGCCATACCGATGATGACCATGGGTAAGATCAAGTGGCGCCCCATATCCAAAACGCGGGCCATACTCCAAGGCGCGTTGACAAACTCCGCTGAGAACAGTCCACCTACACTGAGTCCAAAGTGCCGATTCGCAAGGTACATCAACACAAGGGCCAACAGAAAATTCGGAATGGACACGCCGATAAACCCGATAAACGTAAATATGTAATCGAATACCGAGTACTGGCGTACCGCGGAGTATATCCCAATGGGTAAGGCGATAGCCCAAGAAAATAGGAGGGAGGCAACAGATACAACGATAGATAGGGCCAAGCGTTCGCCGATGAGACTTCGCACCGGCTGGTTCCACTCAAACGAGTAGCCGAAATTCCCGCGAAATATCCCTGAAATCCAACGGTAGTACTGCACATAGATAGGCTGATCCAAACCGTACTGGCGGCGCAGAGACGCGGCAAGTGCTTCGTCTACGGCATCCCCGCTAGCCGAGAGCGTGGCGATGTATGCGGTCAGGTAATCTCCTGGGGGGAGTTGAATCAGAATGAAAGAAACGATGGAGATGACTACAAGAGTCGGAATCATATAGACGATCCGCCGGAGTAGAAAGGCCCACATTAGATACAATCACCTCTTTCGCACAAAAGTTTCGAGCACCGAGAAAAGCCTGTCAATTTTTAT
>SLOG01000315.1 GCA_007132635.1 Limnochordia bacterium | reverse complement strand
TCTCTCCGCGATGTCACCGAGACATGGCTCCGCAAATTCAAAATCCCCTACGAGACGCTGACGATGAATGAAGAAGATTCGCACACTCCAAAGGGCGTCAGTTGTCTTCAGTTGGGAGTTCAGTTTTTCGTGGATGACAACTATGAGAATTGTGTAGGCTGCCGCTCAGCCGGTGTCTTTACTCTTATGTACTACGCCAGCCACAATCGCCAGAAATTTCCACCGGTACCCGTAGTCTACGACTGGTTGGGAATTGAACAGCACGCCCTAGATTTCATTGGCGCTTATAGGGAAAACGCGCAGCTGTGAGGCCCTCTGCCTTTTGCTGCGCGCTTCTTTTTGCAGATGCAGATCTACGAGAGTGCATCGCGGATTCGTTTTCCCATGGCGGCTGTTCCGATAAGCGTCGTCCCTGGACTCATGATGTCTCCTGTGCGGTACCCCTGCTCAAGGACGTCGGTGACAGCCTGCTCGATGGCTGCAGCTTCCTCTTGGAGCCCTAGGCTGAACCGCAGCATCATTGCGGCCGACAGAATCGTCGCAATGGGATTCGCCTTGTCAAGGCCGGCAATATCGGGTGCCGAACCATGGATGGGTTCGTACATGCCCACACCGCTGTCAGAAAGGCTGGCCGACGGCAGCATGCCGATAGAACCAGTAATCATGCTCGCTTCGTCCGAGAGAATGTCGCCGAACATATTGGAAGTGACAATCACGTCGAATTGATGCGGGTCACGGATGAGCTGCATGGCTGCATTATCGACGTACATGTGGTTCAGTTCCACGTCGGGGTAGTCGGCAGCTGTACGGATAACCACTTCTCGCCAAAGCCGCGAGCTTTCTAAGACGTTGGCTTTATCCACGCTGGTCACCTTTTTCTGGCGCAGGCGCGCGATCTGAAAAGCTTGACGAGCAATGCGGGCTACTTCCAATTCGTTGTAGGCTTCTGTGTCAAAAGCCTCCTCGCCGCCCTGTGACGCGCGGCGACCGCGTTCACCGAAATAAATCCCTCCGGTTAACTCACGCACCACGATCAAATCGATCCCATCTCCCACGATGTCTTCTCGCAGCGGACAGGCTTTGCGAAGGGACTTGTGCAGTAGGGCAGGCCGGATGTTGGCATACAGTCCCAGAGCGCCCCGCAGGCCCAATAACGCTCGCTCGGGGCGTTGATCGCCAGGCAGGGTATCCCACTTAGGGCCGCCAACAGCCCCTAGCAGTACCGAGTCACTAGCTCTGCACGTGTCAACTGTAGTTTGCGGCAGTGGTTCTCCGACTGCGTCGATGGCACACCCTCCGGCTTCCACTTCTGTATAGGTGAACGAATGGCCGAAGAGCGTCCCGATTTTGTCTAGTAACGGCAGGGTCTCAGCGGTCACTTCTGGGCCGATGCCATCGCCCGGAATAACAGCAAGTCCTATATTCATTGACTTCCTCCTATCGTAAATTGGCGCGAATATGGTTGATCAAGCCATCTGCCTCGATAATATCCTGCATAAAGGGCGGAAACGGCTGCGCCTGGTACGTACGCTTCTTTGTCAGATTGGTAATGGTGCCCGCACCAAGATCGACCTCAACGGTGTCGTCGGCTTCGATATCGTGAGCCGCCTCGCCGCACTCCAAAATCGGCAGGCCGATATTGATGGCATTGCGGAAGAAAATCCGCGCAAACGTCTCAGCGATGACAACAGAGATACCCGCCGCCTTGAGCGCCATTGGAGCGTGCTCTCGCGACGACCCGCACCCAAAGTTTTTCCCGGCAACCATGATGTCCCCAGGCCGGACGTTCTTGACGAAGTCTGCGTCCAAGTCTTCCATACAGTGGAGTGCGAGTTCATCAGCGTCTGATGTGTTGAGGTAACGTGCCGGGATAATCACGTCCGTGTCTACATTATTCCCGTATTTGAACACTCTGCCCTTTGCCTGCAACTGCGGTCACTCCTTCCCTTCAAGTAAGGCGGGATCACTGATCCGGCCTGTGACGGCAGAGGCAGCAGCCACAGCCGGACTGGCTAGATACACTTCCGATTTCGGATGTCCCATGCGGCCTACGAAATTGCGGTTTGTGGTGGCAACAGCCCGTTCGCCTTCGGCCAGGATACCCATATGACCGCCTAGACAGGGGCCGCAGGTAGGTGTGCTGAATGCAGCTCCCGCTTCGACAAGAATTTCGGCAATGCCCTCTCGAACGGCCTGCAGGTAGATCGCTTGCGTAGCAGGAAACACGATCAGGCGCACGTGCTTCGCTGTCTTGCGCCCTTTGAGTATCCCCGCAGCCATCCGCAAATCCTCGATGCGGCCATTGGTACAGGAACCAATGACGACTTGGTCGATGCGCACATTCCCTACCTCGTCAATCGAACGCGTGTTATCAGGAAGATGAGGAAAGGACACGGTCGGTCGGATGGTTGACAGATCGATGGTGTACGATTGCTCATAGTGTGCGTCCGCATCAGCTTCGTATACTCTATACGGTTTTGTGGAGTGTTCCTTGACGTAGGCAAGTGTCTGGTCATCCACTGGGAAAATGCCGTTCTTCGCACCTGCTTCAATCGCCATGTTGGCCATCGAAAAACGATCATCCATGGAAAGGTAAGCAATCCCGCTCCCTGAGAATTCCATGGACTGGTACAGCGCGCCGTCCACACCAACGAGTCCGATGATGTGTAGGATTATATCCTTCCCCATTACCCATTGCCCAGGTTTGCCTGTCAGTTCGAACCGCAGAGCTGACGGAACCTTGAACCAAGCTCTTCCAGTTGCCATCCCGGCTGCCATGTCTGTGCTGCCGATTCCGGTGGAAAAGGCTCCTAACGCGCCGTATGTGCAGGTATGGGAATCGGCCCCGATGACAACATCGCCGGATACAACAAGACCTTTTTCGGGTAGAAGAGCATGTTCGATACCCATCTGCCCTACCTCAAAGTAGTGCTCTATTTCCTTTTCAGCCGCAAAGGTCCTGAGTAGGCGCGATTGCTCGGCTGCTTTGATATCCTTGTTGGGGGTAAAATGGTCCGGAACCAACGCGATTTTCGCTTTGTCGAAAACATCTGTAATACCGATCTTCTCGAATTCGCGGATGGCAACGGGGGCGGTAATGTCGTTGCCGAGAACCATGTCGAGATCTGCTTCAATGAGCTGACCGGGCTCCACACTGTCAAGTCCGGCGTGCGCCGCCAAGATTTTTTGCGTCATGGTCATTCCCATGGCATAGCCTCCCTACAGGAAAATTCGCATGCGTTTTTCCATATCTTTAATGAGTTTGTGCTCGATTGAATCCACTAAAGCCAGCCAGCTTGCCTCGATAATGTCTGTCGAAACGCCCACAGTGGTCCAAAAGTCCTGGCCGTCGCTGGACTCAATGAGAACGCGAACCTTAGCAGCGGTCGCATCTTTCGTATCCAGTACACGGACTTTGTAATCGGTTAGATGGACTTCCTTCAATTGAGGGTAAAATACCTCCAGCGCTTTCCGAAGAGCCTTATCCAGCGCATTTACTGGTCCGTCTCCCTCGGCAGCCGTGACTTCTTCTTGTCCATCGACGTTGATCTTGATGATGGCTGAGGAACTGAACCGTTCATTCGAAGGCTGTTCGCCGATCGTACGAAAGTGGTTCAGTTCGAAAAACGGTTTGTACTTACCAAGCTCTTTTCTCACAATGAGCTCAAATGAACTCTCGGCTCCCTCAAACTGATAACCCACATGCTCCAAGTGTTTTAGGGTCTCGATGATGTGCTTGGTCTCGGGCGAATCCTTCGTGAGTTCGGGCATTACCCGTTGGATTTTGTTGAGGATCGTCGTGCGGCCGGAGACCTCAGACATGAGAATTCGCCGTTCATTGCCTATCAGCTGCGGATCTACGTGCTCAAAGGACCGCACAGACTTGTTGATGGCATCGATGTGCATTCCACCCTTATGGGCAAAGGCCGACTTGCCTACGTATGGATCGCGTTCGTTAAATGCCATATTCGCGATCTCTGCAATCATTCGCGAGGTCGCGGTTAGGTTTACGATTTCTTCTTCGGGCACGCACCGCCAATGCTGTTTGAGCTGGAGACTAGGGATAATCGTACATAAGTTTGCGTTGCCGCAGCGCTCGCCAATTCCGTTAAATGTACCCTGGACATGTCTTGCGCCAGACTCCACGGCCATAACCGTATTGGCTTCGGCCATACCTCCGTCGTTGTGGCAGTGAATACCAACAAGTGTGCTGAAGGTCTCGACAACACGAGCTGTGACGCTCTGGATCTCACTCGGGAATCCACCGCCGTTGGTGTCACAGAGGCAGAGTACATCGGCACCGCCTTCCACAGCGGCCTGCAGGCTGGCCATGGCGTATTCAGGATTCTCCTTGATGCCATCATAGAAATGCTCGGCGTCAAAGATAACTTCCTTTCGGTGTTTTTTGAAAAAGGCTACGGTGTCGCGGATCATGGCCAGATTCTCATCCAGGGTTGTCTGCAAGACATCGGTAACGTGAAAGTCCCAGCTCTTTCCGAAAATCGCCACTGCTGGCGTGTTGGCTGCGAGCATGGACTGCACATTGCGGTCATCTTCGACTGCTGTGCTGTGCCGGCGGGTGCTGCCAAAAGCTGTCATTTTACTCGTTTTTAGATCAAGCTTAGCCACTTCCTCAAAAAACTCTAAGTCCTTCGGGTTGGAACCGGGGTTTCCAGCTTCGATGTAGGCGATTCCAAGGGAGTCAAGTGCCTTGACGATTTTCAATTTGTCAGGTACCGAAAAGGAGATTCCCTCGGCCTGCGCACCGTCCCTAAGGGTCGAATCAAACACCGCAATGCTATGCATCAAAGGTCTCCTCCTCGTAATCTCTTCTTTCATACAGCATCTTATTAATGGCGTTGAGGTACGCTTGAATACTTGCTTCTACAACGTCCGTACTGAGACCGCGCCCCGAATAGCGGCGTCCGTCTTTGTGAATCTTTACGGACACTTCTCCCTGGGCATCCTTGCCCTTTGTCACTGAGCGGAGAACGTAATCCTCTAGATCGAAATCCATGCCAACAAGCTTATCGACTGCGTTTAAACCTGCGTCGACTGGGCCATCTCCTGTGGATACCGCTTCGATGTCTCGTCCGTTTTGCGTGACGCGCACCGCCGCTGTTGCGGTTATGGAATTGCCGCTATTAACAACAAATCGCTGCAGTTGAAAGGACTCCGGTATGTCGACAGCTTTCTGCTGTACTAAGGCTTCGATGTCTTCATCCTCAACAAGCTTTTTTTTGTCGGCCAATTCCTTGAACTGCTCAAAGGCTTCATCAAGTTTCATCTTGTCAAGGTGATAGCCCATTGCGTTTAAGCGGTCTTCGAACGCATGGCGCCCGGAGTGCTTTCCAAGTACCATGCGGTTAGAGGTGAGCCCAATTGAAGCCGGAGTCATGATCTCATAGGTACTCTTGTTAGCTAGGACACCGTGTTGATGAATGCCTGCCTCGTGAGCAAACGCGTTGGCTCCGACAACAGCCTTGTTGGGCTGAACCTGAACACCGGTCAACGATGACACCAAACGACTCGAACGATATATCTGTGTTGTATCCAGCGAGTGGGCGGCATCGAAGAAATCCCGGCGTGTCTCTAGGGCCATTACGATCTCTTCCAACGCTGCGTTGCCGGCTCGTTCGCCAATGCCGTTAATCGTGCATTCGAGTTGAGTAGCTCCGGCTCGGTAGGCTGCTAAGGTGTTAGCTACCGCCATCCCCAGATCGTTGTGGCAGTGAATAGCGATCTCAGCTTTGTCAATGTTCGGCACGTGGTTCCGGATTTCCGCAATAAGCTCACTGATCTCCCAAGGTGTGGAATAACCAACTGTGTCCGGCACATTGACTACGGTGGCACCAGCGCGGATAACCCCTTCAAATAAACGGTAGAGAAACTCCGGTTCGCTTCGAGACGCGTCCTCGGCGGAAAACTCGACATCACTGCAGTATTTCTTGGCATACGCAACCATTTCCACAGCCTGCTCCAAAACCTTCTCTGGTTCCATCCGCAGTTTGTACTGCATGTGGATGGGAGATGAGGCGATGAACGTGTGGATGCGCGGGCTGACAGCGTGTTTGACCGCTTCCCATGAATGATCGATGTCTTTGGGGAGGGCCCGGCTGAGACTAGCAACAACGGAGTTTTTCACCGTCTCTGCCACAGCTTTGACAGCTGCGAAATCACCGGGTGATGCCACTGCAAATCCCGCTTCAATCACGTCCACGCGCA
Source organism: Limnochordia bacterium (assembly GCA_007132635.1). Lineage (GTDB taxonomy): Bacteria > Bacillota > Limnochordia > Darwinibacteriales > SLO01 > SLOG01. The sequence continues at coordinate 3,687 of SLOG01000315.1, read as the reverse complement.
TTCTTTCGAGCTGGCGAGCGATCTCCAGTTTTTCCTGAAGGTTCATGCTGCACCCCGGCGACTGCTCTCCATCGCGCAGAGTCGTGTCGAAAATCTTGATCTCAGTTGGCATAGTAACTCCTCCCTCAAGGAATTGCTTACGAGCGTTTCTTAATCCAGCTCATCATCTTGCGCAGTTCGCGGCCGACTGTCTCGATCTGGTGGTTCTGTTCAATAGCTCGTCGTCGGTTGAACGATGGACGATTGGCCTGGTTTTCGAGTATCCACTGTTTAGCGAACGTCCCATCCTGCACTTCTGCCAACACACGCCGCATTTCACAACGAGTTTCCTCCGTTATAAGGCGCCGCCCGACCGCATAGTCACCATATTCGGCCGTGTCGCTGATGGAATACCGCATGTAACTGAGACCACCTTCGTTCATTAGGTCAACAATCAGTTTCATCTCGTGCAGGCATTCAAAATAGGCGCTTTCGGGTTGGTAACCAGCTTCAACTAAAGTCTCAAACCCTGCCTTGATAAGCTCGCTAACACCCCCGCAGAGAACAGCCTGTTCGCCGAACAGATCAGTCTCGGTCTCCTCTTGGAAGGTTGTCTCCAAAACCCCAGCCCGAGCGCCCCCGATACCGGCTGCGTAGGCCAATGCCAATTCCTTGGCTGAACCATCGGCGTCCTGATGCACAGCTATGAGACAGGGCACGCCTTTGCCTTCAACGTATTGACTACGGACTGTGTGGCCGGGCCCTTTTGGTGCTACCATGAAGACATTGACATTGTCCGGGGGCTGAATCTGCCCGTAGTGAATGTTGAATCCATGCGCAAACACCAAAGAGCGGCCACTTTTTAGGTTTGGTTCTATGCCTGTTTTGTAAAGTTGCGCCTGCTTCTCATCGTTGATCAGCAGTACGATGATATCTGCCTGTTTGGCAGCGTCTTCCGCTGTTGCTACGTGGAGGCCGGCTTCCTCGGCCTTTGGCCACGAAGGACTGCCTTTGTATAAGCCGACAATGACTTGCACTCCCGATTCATGAAGGTTCAGAGCGTGCGCGTGGCCTTGGCTGCCGTAACCGATAATCGCCACTGTTTTACCCTGCAGTAAGTCGAGGTTGCAGTCGTCTGCGTAGTATAGTTTTGCCATGGTGGATCCTCCCTAATTTAGGTTTTTTATCTCTCGTTCGCCCCGCTGCAGCGCCGTGATGCCTGTGCGGGCCAATTCCCGGATGCCGTACGGTTTTACGAGATCAATAAAGGCCTTCACTTTGCTTTCATCTCCGGTGATTTCGACAGTCATCGTTCCCGCACTCACATCGATTATCTTCGCACGAAAGATGTCTGCAATCTCCGAGATGGCTGCTCGTGAGTCAGCGTCCGCATTCACTTTGACAAGTACGAGTTCACGGTACACCGATGCTTCGGGATCCAGTGTAACGACGCGAATGACATCGACAAGTTTGTGGAGCTGCTTTTTAATCTGTTCCAATGTGTAGTCATCGCCTCGCACTACGATGGTCATCCGCGAAACGGTTGTGTCTTCCGTCTCCCCGACGGTTAGACTATCGATATTATAACCCCGGCGACTGAAAAGGCCAGCCACGCGGCTGAGCACGCCCGAATGGTTTTCCACAAGTACAGACAGCACATGGCGGTTAATCACTGACACTTCCTCCTTTTCCGGTTACTCAGTAATGACTTCTTCGATGGCTGCGCCCGGAGGCACGATAGGAAAGACCTTATCATCAGGGTCGATTTCGCAGTTGATGACAACCGTCCGATTAGCAGCTAACGCCTGAGTAAGTACTGGTTCCACCTGTTCTGGCTTGACTATATCCAACCCCAGCGCGCCATAGGCTTCAGCCAACTTTGCGAAGTTTGTGGAGTTCCCGAGAGTCGTCTGCGAGAAGCGGCTGTCATAAAAGAGGTCCTGCCACTGCCTGACCATTCCCAAGGCATGGTTGTTTAAAATAACCACGATCACAGGGAGCCTGTACTCGACGGCGGTTGCCAATTCGTTGCAGTTCATACGAAAACTCCCATCACCGGCGATGTTGATGACTCGGCGACCGGGGTTGCCAACCTGTGCACCGATAGCAGCTCCTAGGCCAAAACCCATGGTGCCCAATCCACCAGATGAGATAAACGTACGCGGCCGCGTGAACTGATAGCCTTGGGCGGCCCAAATCTGATTTTGGCCCACCTCGGTGGCGATGATGGCCTCTCCGTTTGTTAGGTCATGGATTCTCCGGACAATGGCATGGGGCTGCAGACCGGTGCTGCCCGCGTACAGCGGGAACTGCTGTTTCCATGTCTCAATCTGCTGAATCCAGCTAGGTCGCTTCATAGGATCGATTTTGGCATTCAAACGTTCAATAACATGTTTGAGATCTCCAATCACATGGTGGTGGGTCTGGATGTTTTTGTTGATCTCAGCTGGGTCAATGTCAATGTGAAGGATTTCTGCTGCAGGGGCAAATCGCTTAACGTTGCTGACCACTCGGTCACTAAAGCGTGCCCCGATGCCGATAAAGAGATCACACTGCGTGGCCGCAAGGTTTGAGGTCTTAGCACCGTGCATCCCGATCATGCCTGTAAACAGACGATGGTCCCCAGGAAAACCGCCCAACCCCATGAGGCTGCAGCACACGGGAGCGCTTACGCGTTCGGCAAAGTCGACCAGTTCGTTAGACGCGTCAGCGTTGATGACTCCGCCGCCGGCATAGACAAACGGCCGCTTGCTGTCTCGCAGCAGACTTGCAGCCTTTTCCAGGGCCTCTTCAGTAATAGTCTTCGTGATGGGTTGGATAGGAAGGGGCTCTGCTGATTCGTAGTCGCAGACATTGCCGGTGACATCCTTAGGTATGTCGATTAGGACGGGACCTGGACGGCCCTCTTGGGCAATACGGAAGGCGCGCCTAACCGTGTCAGCCAATTCGTGTACGTCTTTTACGATAAAATTGTGTTTGGTGATAGGCATCGTGATACCAGTAATGTCCACTTCTTGGAAGCTGTCTTTACCTAAGAGACTGACCGGCACATTCCCAGTGATAGCGACCATAGGAACCGAGTCCATGTAAGCGGTGGCGATTCCCGTCACTAGGTTCGTTGCCCCCGGTCCGGACGTAGCCAAGCAGACTCCAACCTTACCAGTGGACCGCGCATACCCGTCAGCCGCATGGGCTGCGCCCTGTTCGTGGGATGTCAGGTAGTGCGTGATGCGGTCGGTGTACTTTGTCAGGGCGTCGTAGATATTGAGTACCGCGCCGCCCGGGAAACCAAAAATCGTATCCACTTGGTGTTCCAACAGGCAGTTAAGCAATATTTCCGCTCCATTGAGTTTCATGCAAAGCTCCTTTCCTGCTGTGTTCGGCTTATTGGAGGATAGCACCTGTCACGGCCGACGTGACCATGCGGGCATAGCGTGCAAGGTAGCCGTGCTTCACCTTAGGCTCCGGCTGCGTCCATCGCTGCCGTCTCGTCGCTAACTCGTCCTCCGTCACATCCAAGGAGATGGTGCCGGCCTGCATGTCAATGCGGATCATGTCGCCATTTTCTACTAGGCCGATGGGGCCGCCTACGGCTGCTTCTGGGGATACGTGGCCTATTGAGGCTCCGCGAGTGGCGCCGCTGAAGCGGCCGTCGGTGATTAAGGCTACGTCTCGATCCAAGCCCATGCCGGCGAGGGCTGATGTCGG
>SLOG01000372.1 GCA_007132635.1 Limnochordia bacterium | reverse complement strand
GCTGTGCCTATAAAGTTCGGGGCTGTTACGTTTCCTTCAAATTCAGCTGTATTGTCGGCATTAAGCCTCATAACTGCTGTCGTAGTGTCGCTGTCTATTGAAAATAAGTAGCCACCTGCGAAACGAGAGGCGAAGGCGTCTGCTGTGTTGTTGTCAAACCAATCATCTTCGGAGTCAGAGATTGTAAATGTTCCGTCTTGTAACGACCTTGCTTTTCTACCCATTGCGGTTGAAGCAGAGCCACTTGCGTCTGTGCTATCTCCCATTGCGGTTGAAGCAACGCCACTTGCGGTTGTGAAGCGACCCATTGCGGTTGAAACAGTGCCACTTGCGGTTGTGAGAAATCCCATTGCGGTTGAAACAAGGCCACTTGCGGTTGAAGCATAGCCACTTGCGGTTGACTCACTGCCACTTGCGGTTGTGTCCCTTCCCATTGCTACCGAATAATCGCCTATTGTGTCCCATTGAGTTCCCGTAACACGCCCCGCCCTGAAAGCGTATTTGTTGGGTATCCACATTAAACGAGTTCCTGCTCCTGTTGGGAAGTTAGAATCATCGCTCCTAACCGAAATGAAAGTGTTGTCCGTCTTATCAAGATACATCCCCGAGGTTATGGTGTCTCCGTCAATAGCGTAGTTGCTTAAATCCAAGTCCTCGTCAAGTTTAGCAAATATATTCAACCCGCTTACCTGCGTTGAGGATATTGCTATGTCTTCCTGCGTGAAATGTATTGTTGCGTCGCCTGTGTGCGCATCCAGGTTATCCTGAACCGCCGTTATAACGTCCGTTGACTTGATTACTGTTCCGTCCGGGAAGACAACACCGTAAGTAGTCAGCTGGACCCGGTAGTGGGACGTACTCTCGCCGACAGTAAACTTCCCTCCTCTCATATACATATTGATATAAGAAGGGTCTGAGGGGTCGTCGTATTCCCTGTGAAGCCATGGATCGGACCAGCCCTGGGCAGCCATTGCTGTCGCTGTTATTACTGCCAGTATTGATAAAAACTTTCTCATATGTTTACTCCTTAAAGTGGTTTCCCTAACTTACCGCCAACCCATAATTCTAAAGAACTGCGGGTCTGATTGAAGAATATTCTAACTTCGTCCGTATCGCTTGCTACGATAGTTTCTATCTCGGCGGTTGTTCTCCTGAATATCCGCCCCTCGTCCACATTTTTCTTTATGCCGGCTATGGCCGCGTCTGTCGCCTTCATAGCGTTATCGTATTTTGTCTTCTCTGTTTCACCGTGCGCCCCTATGTCCGGCAGGTAAAAATAATTATTACTTGTTAGGTTTCCCATATTATTCCTCTCTGTTTTTTATGTTCCAGTTTCCGTTGCTTCTGGGTTTCTGCTGCCAGGGTACATCGTCCGGAAGGCGGCTTTTGCTTTCCCATTGGTCTGTGGATAGCAGGAACCACCCCGATAGAAACCAGCCGGGGCGGTTGAACCACCCTTTTGATTGTATCCATTGTCTTGTTACTACCCAGGCGTTCATGTTTCAAGCGCCTCTACTCTTTCTTCAAGCGCGTCTATCTGCTGCTGCATTTCCGCTACCGCGTCATATGTTTTCCTGTGTAGGTCATCCAGTTCCCTCTCAAGCCACTCTATATGCCGGATTGCCTGCTCAAGCGTTTCTATCTGCTCTGGCGGTTGACCGAGAGGGGTTTTTGAAAGTCTCATCGTTCGCCCACCGGTATAAACTTAAACATAGCGCCTAAGAACCTGAACCTACTCTCTGCCGAGACCTTAATATGAAACGTCTTTGCCCGGAAATCTACCGGGATATCCGTTACGTTCACTTCGTTGGGTTTAAACAAGTCCACCGTTCCGGCAGTGGTCCACCCGGACTCTGTATCTCTTTTTACTGATACTGTCGCCTGACCGGACGCCTCGCGGCGGAAGTATGTCTGTATTTGAAGAAGCCGTTTATAGATAGGTAATGCCTTTTTGTCGGCTAAGTCTGTTGTTAAAGTAAAGTGCGCCTCGTATGTGTTTCCGTCGTCGGTTTCTGCTTCATCGAATGAGTATATATACCCGTTGTTGTCGGAACATATTACAGATAAAAAACCTTTTAGCCCGCTTTCGTACTCCCACGTGTCCCATCCCCAATTCAGCCACGTATCGTATTCTTTCGGCAGGGTATTCCACTGGTACACTTCCTGGCGGGCATACCTCCCGAATGCGTGGACGGGAATTTTAAGCTTAGCCCATCTCTGCCTGTTGTATACGAGGATGTCGTCGTTTACGTCCGCGTCGGCAAGAGGCCCCTGTACAGAGAACACCGCCTCGTCGGTTCTTTCTATTATATCGGCCTTAGCATACTTTACCCTTTCCGGTTCTATACTTTTAAGCGTTCGGGATATAGGGCTGCTTATCTCTCCTTTATCCACAGACCTTATTGTAAAATCGCTGGCAAGGAACACCAGGTCGCCGTCAGGCGTGTTTATTATTGAGTGTGGGGCCAGACACCCTACTTTCAGGGAAACTGCGCTTATATTGAATATCATGGCCGTAGAAACAAGCCACATCCTGTGTATGCTGCGCTGTTTGAATATAAACAGCTGGTCCCGGAACTGTCCGAACCCGGATACAGGGTCCGATCCTTCTATTTCGGCCGCTCCGGCGTCCCCTCCCATCCAGTCGTCTGACGTGCCGAGGTTCGCCCAGCGTATTCTGTGCGGGTATTTCGTACCGTCGTCGGTTATGTTCCCTATAATAAGGTAGTTTTCAAAAGTCGTAACGTATTCAGCCGTAGTTGTGTAGACTCCGGTATCGTACTCAAGCCCATTCGTGGTGTCGCCCAGCACGACAAACGAATCTGTTGAGGGTACATCGCTTACGAGTACCTTATCGGCTCCATTTGTGGCTATTATCTGGTCTGCGTACGTGGTGGTGTCCCAGAAATCCCTGTCGTCTGCGGCCGGGCCCCATAAGTGTACGTATGCCTTGCTTCCGTAGTCCCAGCGGTAGATGTTCCTTTTCGTGAAAACACAGACATACTCCGCTCCGGTTGCTCTTTTTACAAGCCGGTGGATATGTATTATAGGGAATCCGTCGGGAGTCTGAACCTTATCGCCGTTGCTGTCAACGAACTGGGGCAGGCGTTTACGTGTTCTCCATATTTCACCGTACCGCAGGACACAGTCCTTCATCGGCTCGGGCGTGTATGCTTTCTCCAGGAGTATTGACGGAAAATCCGTCCTTAATCCCAGCGTTGGTGATAGTATTCCGAATGTTCTCATGTTTTTATTATATAGTTTACCACTACTCCCGGGGACATGTTTTCGTGTGGTGCATCACCACAATTGTTCTCGTTTATCCCATGATTGTGAGTATTGTCGAGAATCGAAGAATTCGACGTGTTATCTTGGGGCGACGCCCAAACAGTATCAATATCCGACCCGGTGCCGCGGGAGCGGCTTCTATAATAAATCGAGTGATTGTGGTTTCCACCTGAATGGGTATGTCGGGGTAGCTCGGCCTCAGTAAGTTGGTGTTTCGCCGTTCCAGGTTTGTCTCCTCTCGCCAGTGCCGAGCTTCCTTCGGTTTCGCTGTCTCCCACTCCGTATGCTGTGCGTCCGCTGAAATCCGGCAGCCGGAAGAAGTCCCCGTCCTCTCCATAATTCGTACCTAAAACTGCGAATAAAGAAGCATAAGTGGTCTTTGATTTAAGCGACCCGTCGCATATTAGCCAACCGTCAGGAGCAGACGCCCCACCGTACATCTTGATTACTCCCGGGTCGTCGTACCTGGCCCCGTCTTTTGTCAGCTGTACCTCGTTGCCGGCGGCGTCTTTAGTGAACATTTCAAGCGTTCCTCCTACCTCCCGGGCGTATATGGCGTGTTTGTCCGCTCCTGTTGTAGGGGCGCTGTCCTGTTTGCGTAGAGTTATCGCTTTATGCTCTCCGGCGGCGGCGTTCTTGACCTCGTTATCCTCAATAGGCATATAATGCTCTTTGTCCAGACGCTCTATAATTGCTTTTTTAGCTTCCCTTATGCGCTCGGCTCCTTCCTGGGGGTTGTCGGTGTTTGACGGCGTTGTTGTATCAAGTGTGTTTATCCAGGTCATATTTTTGTCTCCTTAAATATCCTTATACTTCACTATCGTCGGTGTGTCTTTCCTGGCCAGGTTCGTTATCATTTTATCTACTTCCATTTCATAGAGCTGTAAGTGCCGGTCTATAGAATCCTTTAGTCCGTACTTCTCAGCCACCTTCATTAATGTTCCCTGATATACAGCTTCCCGGAACTGGTCCGGAAAGAGAATATCGTCTAAGTCGTCGGGGTGGTATATAGTATAGAACATACGCAGTTCCACTGCCCGGTTAGGTGTGGGGAACACCCATAAGACGTTTTGTTCTACTGTGAAGTCTGTCGGGTCTGTTGCCTCATCAATACTTGTCGCCAATAGGCGGTACTGGTTGAAGGTGAGTTTATTGAGCGGTTCGGTAAACCTGCTGCCGTCCCATATCTGGAGCAGTTTCATTTCCCTGAAGTTTTCAGGCAGTCCGTAGTCTTTCTTTCCTGCTTCGGTGTTCCTGTATGCTTCCCTGGTTATAAAATCTTCCCTGCCGGATATGTCTACGAGAGCCCATAGAAGCTCTGTGTCTATAGAGGTTTCTGCCCTGTTCAGGCGACCGTTGACGACATCCAGGACCTGTGCTTTTGTTATAGTCATGGCTTTCCCCGTTGTGATAGGGGACGCAGGAGGTGATGAGTCCTGCGCCCCCCAAAATTATCCCTTTACGGGCCTGCTATCGTCCGGTGCCTTTATACCAGATTTCGTAGTTTTTACTGCCGTCGGGCGTCTCTGCGGGCGAATATGTGTCGTATGTGGTATTTATCCTGTCGGAGGATACAGCCACATCCGTTTTGTTCTCGGATATCTTATACACATCCGCCACTGTTTCTACGCCGCTTATCAGCCCAAACTTGTTCTCTGTACCGATAGAGTACGTGACTTTCGTTTTTGTACCCCCTGCGGTAAAAGTCGAGGCTGTAATTGTGAACGTAGATATACTTGCCCACGCTTTGTTCCCGGTCGCTGTTGTGGTAGAGAAACTAATACTCTCGGTGTCTGATACTCCTTGAGCATTAACTCCTTCCACCTTCAGCACGGCCGCGATAGTCGTTGTAGAATTTCCTGCATCGAACAGGGCTACTACCTGCAGGTTCCGGGGCACGGCCGGGGTTGTTATACCCGAAGCCACTACCGTTGAACCCACTATCGTCGGGGTAGATATTTCTACCTGCCTTACCGTTGCTGTAGCTTTGGCAATAGGCGCGATCCACTCCTGGTTGATGTTTCTGGCGGTTTCTCCCACATACCTGTCAACTTGCGTGGGAAATATAACTCTATGAACTGTCGCTCCTATAGAGTCTATTTTTAAGATATTGCCGTCATCATCGGTCATTTTCACGCCAAACGAAGTGCCTCTCCTCTGGAAGAAACTTACCAGTCCTTTCGGGTCAATTGCGCTGACCGCAACCGGGTTTGTTTTCGTAGTCTCAATGCTTGTTGGTGTAGCATAGAGGTCGAGCGTTTCTCCGTTGGAGTCGATTACCTCAACTGTCAGGCCGGACTCTATCGGGGAGCCGTCGATGTCATATACCTGGAACCAGTAATTGGTCAGGTTATAGAACGCCAGTGCGCTCCCGACTGTCAGAGCTATCGTAACAGCCACCGCCGTGACCAGTTTCATTAACTTATTCATTGTTGTTTACCTCCTTTATTCCCTGACGGGATTAGTCAGGAACAACAGCGGTGTTAACTGCTATTACCCCGTATTCTTTACTGTCGAATACCGGTTTCTTTATTCCTATTACGATGTCGGTTGCCACGCCGGGTACACGTCCATACTCGAAGTTCTTCTCGTACCATCCCGGGTACTGCCCGTAGGCGTGTACGCCTGCCTGCGCTCCGCAGAACAGAGCCCTGGCTGCCGGTACGGTCGGTTCGTCTGTCTCGGCGCCGAATGCGCTGTTGGCTTCAGTGGTCAGTATTCTCTCGTATTCGTGTATGACTACACCGTCCCATATTCCCGAGGCTCCGGAGAATATCGGGTTTTTCTCTCCCCGTACATTCGCCTTCTGCTGCGATTCTATCCAGTCTTCGTCAGCTCTGAGCGCTTTACCTTGAAGCGGGTTTATGAACATCGTATACAGTTCCCTGTCGCCGTCCATTACGGGCCGTATTTTCGGGTCAAGGCGCTTGGCCTGCCGTTTTACGTGCTCGATAACTTTCGTTCCGAACAGGTGGTCTGTCTGCGACGTGATGTCGGTCATATCACTTCCCGAGGTAAGCACGCCTGCCGTGGTCTGTCCTCCGTAGAACGAGCGGGCCGCCGTGGGTTCGGATGCCGCCACTGTTCCTGCGGGATTGGCTACCCCTGAGAGGGCGTATACTGTGTCATCGTCTATGACATCAGCCATCCATTCGGCCAGGGCGTTTTTAGCCTGCTGCTTGAAATCAAACGCCGGCCTGCGAAGAGACATTTTCCCTGCCGATCTTACTGCGTTTGCGCGTAAATCAATCTTTACGGCAAAGTCATGAAAGACCATCGCCTCTTCATTTCCCTCAAGAGCTCCGTCTCCGGTTACTCCCGTACCTGTTAACGGGACGCGAAGTCCGAACGTTACCTGGTCTCCCTTCTCCTTGGTCAGGTCCGTCTTAGTTTCGATGATGTTGTTATCGCCCTTGCCGACAAATTTTCCGAAGAAAACCTGCTTTAAGGCCGTTTTGAACATTACCGCCGACCAGTGTTTAACTGTTAGGTTGTGGTCTGTGCCTATGCTGGTATCAGCCATTTTCTTTTTCTCCTTTTATTAGTCCTCCATAGAGCGGAGTTCGGCTTCCAGTTCTTCAACCGGTTTACCGAGGAGCGATTCCATTTCGCTGTCTGTTGTAGACAGTCCTTTTTCGCCCCCGCTTCCGCCTCGAGGCCCTTTCTGGTTGTTGATTTTTTTCAGGAGTTCCTGCTTCTGGACTTCTTTCATTTTTTCCTGGACTTCCGGATGAGTCAGTCCCAGGCGGTATGCGGTCTCGGCCGGGTCATGCGAAGATTGTACGGTCTGGTGAAGCGAGGGGTTTTCCTTGACCATTTCTTTGTAACCTTTATCGATTACATTCATATAATCAAGTCCCTCTCCCACTTTATCTGCCGTGTATTTGTTTTTCGCATTAGACTCGGATTCCCTTATCCGCTCCGCTCTGCTCTGCTGCTGCTGCTGTTGCTGTTGTTTCTGCTGCTGGCTGGACATCCTTTTAGCCAGCTGCTTGGCCTGGGCTACTGTGAGGTAGTCGTCGTCGTTGACATCGTCGCCGATTATATCCAGTTCATCCAGGTCTTCCTCACCGCTGCCTTCTTTTTCCAGCTCCCTGCGCAGCATTTCGTTCTTGACTCTCATCTGGGTTAACTGGTCTTCCACCGAGTGCCGAAGTTCACGCTCTTTCTGATTGTCGTGTATAATCCCCTGCACTTTCGGGTGTTTGTTCCAGTCGTACCCGTCTTCGTCCAGTTTTTGGAGCAGCTCCTCGTGCTGCGCCTTCTCGTCCTGCAGTTCCGTTTTGTTGTCAACTTTTCCGTCTGCCATCTTATTTCTCCTCCTCGCTTATGGGGCGAGTTCCCGTTTACCAGCCGATTATACGGGGGGCTGTTCCCCGGGTCCCGGCCGCATCCCCTCTGGTGTGGGAGGCACAGGAGACCTTCTTCCTCCCGGCGCTCCGGCCGGGGGTTGTCCTCCTGCTTGCGGTGGGGCCTGTCCCTGTAACTCTTTCATATGGTTTATTATCGATTCTTTGTTCGGTAAATCGCTTAATTCTATAATGTCCTGCGGTGGTATAGGCAGCCCGGCCTTTGCCGCTTCAAGCAACATCAGGAAGTTTGCCATTTTTATTGTGGGCTGGTTGGGGTTTTTCTCTACCCTTATGCCGTAACGCCCGGTTTTGAAGTCTTGAAGCTGGCTTATGTCTAAGTCTTCTATGCTCTCATGGAGAACCGCTTTGATTTCCTGGGGTGAGTATATACCCGACTCCCTGATAATCTCCACCAGGCCCTGCCCGAGTATCTGCCGGGAATATGCGAAGTTGTCAAAGATACCCTCTGACACCAGCAGACCCTGTCTCTGGCGCAGCTGCATGGCAATACCCGACTCTGACGCCGTTTTGTCGTGGCCCATAAGGTCGGCGCTGGCTCCGGAGATTTCCTTTACTGCCTGCTTTGCGTTTTCCCCGAGAAGGAAATGTCCTTGTGACGGATTGGCCGCGGTTATCTGCTCGGGTTTCTTTCCACTCATGTACTCTATGTTAATTCCGGGTTTGGACCCGAACGTTTCAAGGTCGTCCTCGTCGCCGGCATACCATCCTTTTGGGCCGAGCCAGCCGGAGTTGGGCTGTGTGTTGAGTATATGCAGCAGCTGGGACATCCTTTTGTTGTGTTCTCGCTGCGGGTCTTTAATGTTATGTACTACCCCGAAGGTTACTCCGTCTACCCAGTAGGGGCAGAACCTCACGAACGGAAACTGATGGAACCCGTTAAAGGGGTCTTCCTCGGTCTCAAGTACCACGTTTCCCACCATTGTTGTCTTGTGCAGGAAAGGCAGAACTCTCTCTATAATCTTGAAGTTAAGTTCGCTGCCGGCCTTTTCTTGAAGTTTTTCTATGAGTTTTTTGTTTTTTTCTTGGACCACTACTGCGTCGTAGGTCTCTTTGTTTATGAACACGTCCCGGCGTTTCCATTCTCTCCAGAAAATCTCTTTTACTTTATATTTTCTCTTCTTCTGTTTTCCGAACACTGCCGACTCGTATATTTCGCCGGGTTCTTTATACCCTCCATCATCGGTTGATACTATCTCTTCCGGAGAGGTTTCTTTCATTGACTCCAGAACACCGCCCTCAATCTCTTTTTTCTTTTTCGGGAAGTTCATTATCAGTTCTTCTTCTGTCCACCAATATGTGCGGATTATAAACCTTCCGTCCCTGTTGAGGTCGTAGCTGTTTGAGTCCGGGTCTTCTATTACCCTGAAGGGGCTTTCTCTCTCAAGCACCAGGTCTCCGTTGAACGGGTCGTACTGATAGTCTATATCAAAAGTGAGCCACCCTTTTCCACATATCAGCCCGTCCAGGAACATCATGCTTTCTCCGTAATGAGCGTTTGATGTGTCGTATGTGTGTTTTACGAGTTCGGTGAGTGCCTGCGAGACCTTTTCTGTCCCGCCCTTGCGGGGGTAAACCCTTACCATGTCCCGGTTCTGGCGCTCTATCCCTGAAAGAACGTTTACTGTGGGGAATATACGGTTGAATGTAAGCGCCGGCTTCCTGGATGCTTTGAGTATGTTCTTGTCTTCTTCGTTCCACTGGTCTCCCCAGTAGAACTTATAGTCCTCCTTAGCCCGATCCTTCCAGTTTCGGTTCCCCTCGGTTCCCTGCTTAAAGAACCCGTTGAGTTTTTTTGCTAAGTCCGGTTCTGTTCTTTTATTTGCCATGGATATTACAGTATACTCCCTTTATTGCTTTATTACTGCATCTTCTCCCCGCTTTTGTCTTGGCTGCGCACCGCAGGGGTTCGGTCTTTTTTGTTTCCTGTTTCTGACTCGGGTAAAGTATTGAGTCTATATATTCAGCGGCCTTGGGTGTGGCGCTCATTCTCTTTGCGTTATACTGCAGCGCCTGCTGTATCTGAAGGGGGTTTTCTTTTATATTCCTCTTTCCCGCTATTCTTCCTCTCTGTAGGTCATTGCATATAAAAAAGTCTCCCTGCATTTCTAACCTGTACCGGTGGTTAAGCTTCTGCGGGTGGTTCTGCAGTTCTGAAAATTTCATTAGTTTCCTCCTATACGGACATTGCCGTTGCGGCTTTCTTCTTACCCCAGTATTCTTCCCAGCTGGGTCTCTTTCTTCCCTTATACTCAGTCTCGGCAGCGTACTGAAGGCCGTGTATTGCGAGTATGTAGGCGGTCGCCCGGTCGGGGCTTTTCCCT
>SLOG01000040.1 GCA_007132635.1 Limnochordia bacterium | reverse complement strand
GGTCGCCCAGAGCAGCTATGGTGTGCGCAACGCGGATGGTTCGCATACAACCGCGGTTGGATAGGCCGAGACGCTCGGCGGCCCGGTTAAGGAACCGGCGTCCGTCGGTCGATAGTTCCAAAGCTTGGATTGCGGAATCCGACATAAGCCCAGCCGGTGGTTTTGACCTCACCAAAGCTTTGGGAGACACCAGATCTGCCTCGTCTAGGTCATTTGCCGTCAGCTGTTCACTCGGAATGCTTTGGATCCAATGGAAGAGATCAATGCGTTCCATGAGCGGACCGCAGAGCTTTCGTTGATAGCCCCGGATCTGCCGAGGGCCGCACTGACAAGGTCGCACTTCACTTCCAAGGTATCCACAGGGGCAGGGATTCGCATTGGCAGCTAACAGAAATTGCGCGGGAAACTCTAGACGCTGTCGTGCTCGAGTCAATGTGATCCGGCTCGTTTCCAAGGGCTCTCGCAGAGCTTGGAGCGACGTATTCGAAAATTCGAGCATTTCGTCTAAAACGAGGACGCCTTGGTGCGCTAGGGTAATCTCCCCTGGCCGGATCGGATGTCCGCCTCCCGTTAGGCCGCTGCGTGTTATGCTGTGATGGGGAGCTCGTAGGGGGCGCTTGGCGAGAAGTCCTTGGTGAGGTCCCAAGAGGCCAGCAGCGCTGTAGATGTTTGTGATCGAAGCCGCCTCTTTCTCGTCTAGCGGTGGCATTAGAGAGGGGAGCGCGTGGGAAAGCATGGTTTTTCCCGAACCCGGTGGGCCGAATAGGAATACATGGTGGTGACCCGCCGCGGCGATGTGGAGGAGCCGCTTTGTAGCGCTGTGGCCGCGGACGAGGCGCAGTGGGTCTTGAAGAGTGGGCGGCTCAAAGGGCGGAGCGGCGGTGGGTAGTATGTCGTTGGTACCCCGCAGTTTGTCGACGGCGTCCTGCAGGGAATTCACCCCATAGACAGGAACTCCTGACAATGAGGCAGCCTCCTTGGCGTTTGCCGACGGCACGAGGAGTTCAAAGCCTTGGTCTCTAGCTAAGGCTGCAAAGGCAAGCGCCCCTGCCGTTGGGCGCAGATCTCCTGAGAGAGACAGTTCGCCGACAACAAGGTAGTTTTTAAGAGCGGAACTCGGGATCATCTTTTGAGCAGCGAGGAGAGCCGCGGCGATTGCGAGGTCGAATGCGGCCCCGTCTTTTCGGATCCCAGCTGGAGCGAGATTTACTGTGATGCGTCTCATGGGGAATTCAAACCGGGAGTTGCAGAGAGCGGCACGAACACGCTCGCGGCTTTCTCGGACCGCTGTTCCGATAAGGCCGACAATGTCAAATGAGGGGATTCCAGGTCGAATGTCAACTTCGATTTCGACCGGATGAGCCTCGACACCTTGAATGCAGCAGCTGTTGACTTTGTTCATAAAAACCTCCTAGTAAGCGATGAATTCGGATTATTACATTTTGTATATATTAAGTTCTCGACGAAGAAGGATACTCCTCCCGTTTGTCGAAAATAAAATCAGATAAAAAAATAAACATTTGGAGGAGTTATATTGCCAGAAATCACGTCGGAGTTCGTGTATATGGGACTGAGTCTAATGCGTAACATTGGTGGGGCGAGGGTGCGTGATCTCTCTGCCTATTTCGTTTCAGCAGCAGCTATCTGGACGGCTAGTGAGGAAGAACTCCAATCCGTCTCAGGAATCGGCCCCAAATTGGCATTTCACATCGTCGCCGAGCGCCGCAGGGTCAATCCCACCCCAAACTTGGAGTGGGCAAAGGCGAAAGGGTTTTCTGTTGTCCCTTATGACAGCCCTTCCTATCCCTTGCTGCTTCGGCAGATCGCGGATCCGCCGGCAGTCCTCTACGTCTGGGGTCGTGTCCCCGAGCAGCCTGGCATTGCTGTAGTGGGAACTCGCAGGCCAACCCGCTCAGGGCAGCAGCAGGCTGCAGGGTTCTCTCGCGAGCTTGCGGCAGCTGGGCTGCCTGTTGTCAGTGGGCTTGCTCGAGGCATTGACTGCCAAGCTCATTTAGGAGCTCTGGGAGCGGGTGGTCAGACGGCTGCCGTTTTGGGCTCCCCGCTTGATTCGATATACCCGCTTGAACACCAAGAATTGGCCGAGAGAATAGCCGGTTCTGGCTGCGTGCTGTCGGAGCTTCACCCGGGCACTCCTATTTTACCGAGTAATTTTCCGGTGAGGAACCGTTTGATTGCTGGGATGACCCAAGGTGTGTTGATTGTCGAGGCTCCTCTTCGTTCAGGAGCGGTGACGACTGCAGATTCTGCTGCTTCCATGGGTCGAGAGGTCTGGACGATACCCGGTGACATCGGCAACTACTGCCGGCGCGGCAACCATATGCTGCTGCGGAGTGGTGCTGGGTTGGTTGAATCTCCTCGGGAGATCATGGCTTCTCTGCGGCACCAAGTACCCATGGGAGAGGTGGATATGCCACCCTTGCGGCAACAGCTGTTAGATAGCGTTCGCAGTGGATTGTCTGTCGATGAGATCATTGAGGTTACGGGATTGCCGGTGTCTGAAGTACAGTCGCAGCTGGCGCTTATGGAGGTTGAAGGCCTTATATAGGTGGCTGAGTTACCTTGCTCCCAGCTCCCATCCTTGCTAAACGAAAGCAAACCATCTATAATAAGAAGCGGTATGTTTTGAACTCGCCATTAACAGGGGCGAGGATGATGACGGATTCCATTCGGGAGGTGTGGCTGTTGGCAAAATCCTTAGTGATTGTGGAATCGCCAGCCAAAGCCAAAACGATCAGCAAATTTCTAGGACGAAACTATACCGTGAAGGCGTCCATGGGGCATGTCCGTGATCTGCCTCGCAGTCAGTTTGGTGTGGACGTTGAGAACGGCTTTGAACCAAAATACATCACTATACGGGGCAAAGGTCCTGTGTTAAAAGAACTCCGAGATGCCGCCAAAAAAAGAGACCGAATTCTACTGGCCACGGACCCGGACCGCGAAGGAGAGGCAATTGCATGGCATCTCGCCCAAGCGCTGAATGTTCACGAGGACAACTGCCGCATCGAGTTTCGGGAGATCACAAAACAAGCCATACAGCAGGCCGTAAAGCAGCCGAGAACGATCGCGCAGAACTTAGTGGATGCGCAGCAGGCTCGTCGTATTCTAGACCGACTTGTGGGCTACAATTTGTCGCCTCTTCTATGGGCAAAGGTTAAGAAAGGTCTCAGTGCCGGACGCGTGCAGTCGGTCGCTGTGCGGCTTATCTGTGACCGTCAGGCAGAAATTGACGCTTTCGTCCCGGTAGAGTATTGGTCGGCGGTGGCTCATCTGCTAACGGAAGCAGGTGAGCCCTTTGACGCCAAGCTTCATCGGTATAAGGGCAAGAAGATCGAACTTGCTAACGAGAACGAGGCGCAAACGGTGCGAGACGGTTTACGAGACTGTGACTGGAACGTCACCAAGGTCACAAAGAGGAAACGCCGTCGGAATCCTGCCCCTCCCTTTACTACAAGCACCTTGCAGCAGGAAGCTGCTCGCAAGCTGAATTTCACTGCGAAAAAGACAATGCGTTTTGCTCAGCAGCTGTACGAGGGACTCGATGTAGGGACCGAGGGGACTGTCGGTCTTATCACCTATATCCGAACCGATGCTACGCGTGTTGCCGAGGAAGCTGTGCAGCAGACAAGAAGCTTTATTGAAGCGGAATTCGGGAGCGATTTCGTTCCGGAAAAAGCGCCAACCTACAAGAAAAAGGAGGGGGCGCAAGAGGCTCACGAGGCGATTCGTCCCACGAGCGTTCTTCGCACGCCTGGATCCATCAAGGAGTATCTAAAACGAGACCAGTATCGCCTCTACAAACTGATTTGGGACCGTTTCACGGCAAGTCAGATGGCTCCTGCTGTCCTGGACGGTGTCAGTGCTGACATAACGGCTGGCGACTACTTATTTCGTGCCACTGGTTCGAGTGTGCGGTTCTTGGGGTTCATGAAGGTCTATGTTGAGGGCAGTGACGACCTGGAAGAGAAGCATACGATGCTGCCGCTTCTCGAAGAAGGCAGCCGAACGGGCCTTAAGGATTTGGAGCTGAAGCAGCATTTTACGCAGCCCCCGCCGCGTTTTACCGAGGCTATGTTAGTGAAAACGTTGGAGGAGAAGGGGATCGGCCGACCGAGCACGTATGCGCCCATTATCGACACGATCGTAAGAAGAGGCTACGTAGTGTTGGAAGAAAAGCGCTTTGCTCCCACAGAGCTTGGGATCATCGTGGTAGAGATTCTAAGAGAACACTTCGGCACCCTCTTGGATGTTGATTTTACCGCCTCTATGGAGCGTCAGTTGGATGCTGTGGAAGAGGGCGAGAGTCCATGGCAAGAAGTTCTGCGAAGTTTCTATGGAGGTTTCGCTGAGGACTTAGAGAAGGCTCACGAAAGCATTGAGAAGATTGAGATTGAGGACGAAGTCACGGACGTGCCGTGTGAGAAATGCGGTCGCATGATGGTTGTTAAGTGGGGCCGGTATGGGAAGTTTTTGGCTTGCCCAGGGTATCCGGAGTGTCGGAATACGAAGCCGTTTCTTGTGGAGATTGGTGTCGCTTGCCCTGATTGTTCTGACGGCCAAATCGTTGAACGGAAAAGCAAGAAAGGCCGGACGTTTTTTGGCTGCTCTAACTATCCCGAATGTGAGTTCACGTCATGGAACCGTCCGGTCGCAGAAACGTGTCCTCATTGCAGCCATCTCCTGTATCAGAAGGGCGGCAGGGACAACTCTGTGATTTGTATGAACAAGGAATGTCCAGGAGGAAAGTGATGATACACGTTGTTGGCGGAGGTTTGGCAGGAAGCGAGGCTGCGTGGCAGCTGGCTGAACGCGGTCATGAAGTGACTCTTTGGGAGATGCGCCCGGAGAAGCCTACGCCGGCTCATCACACGGGATTGTGTGCTGAGCTGGTCTGCAGTAATTCCTTGGGGTCGAAGCTTTTGTCCAGTGGAGCAGGCCTTCTTAAACAAGAGCTGCGAACACTGGATTCGTTAATCATCGCTGCTGCTGAGGAGACTGCTGTTCCTGCTGGCGGCGCCTTGGCTGTTGATAGAGAGGCCTTTGGGCGTTGGGTTACGGACCGCGTTCTCGGTCATCCTCGGATTCGTTTGGTTCGTGAGGAGTGTATTAAACTACCAGAAGGGATCGTGATAGTTGCGGCTGGCCCTTTGGCATCAAACGCCGTGACGAGCGAACTGCAGACCATTACAAACAGTGATTACCTGCATTTTTTCGATGCCGCCGCTCCCATCATAACCGGCGAGAGCATACTGTATGATCAGGGGTTTTGGGCAGCCCGCTATGATAAAGGGACCGCCGATTATTTTAACTGCCCCATGACCAAAGAGGAATATCTGAGGTTCTATGATGCCCTGGTAACTGCAGAACGGGCGCCGCTCGGGCACGCTGAGGACAGTGTTTCCGTCTTTGAGGGGTGTATGCCTGTAGAGGTTATGGCGGGGCGTGGTGTTGATACACTCCGATTTGGCCCTATGCGGCCCGTAGGTCTGCGTTTCCCTGATGGTAGTCGGCCCTATGCCGTTGTTCAGCTGCGTCGAGAAAACACAGCAGCGTCGTTATTTAACCTTGTCGGATTTCAGACTCGGCTGAAATGGGGAGAACAACAGAGGGTATTTCGTTTGATCCCCGCACTAGCAAGAGCAGAGTTTGTCAGGTTTGGCGTTATGCACCGCAACACCTTCGTTAACGCACCGCGGCTCTTGAAAGCCACATATCAACTGCAGGAAGTGCCCAATGTGTTTGTCGCGGGTCAGTTGGCAGGAGTTGAAGGATACGTGGAGAGCGCGTCATCAGGGTTGGTGGCTGCTCTTAACGCCGATCGCCTGGCTAACGGACAAGAACCGCTGGTCTTTCCCGAAGAAACTATGACAGGTGCGCTGGCCCACTATTTGGTGAATGCGGACCCCAAGTCGTTTCAGCCCATGAAAGCTAATTTTGGAATACTTCCGCCATTGGCTGAACGTATACGGGACAAGCAGAAGCGCAAAGAGTCCTACAGCCATCGAGCGCTTGCTGCAATGCAAACATTCCGCGAACGGTTTGCATGACTTCTGTGAATATTGAGAAGATAGATTGCTGAAAGTGGAGTTTCATGATAAACTATTAATGTACAGGCTTGGAGGCGGCCATGGATACCATGCTTAAAGCCTATCTGGATGAGTTGGAAGCGGGACACAGCGCTTCGCCAAACACAGTTAGAGGCTACCGCAGGGATCTGGAAGCGTTCGCAGACTATTGCACCCTCGGCGGTATTTGCTTAACTAAGGCATCTTCGGTCGACATTCGGAGCTATTTGGGTGAGTTGTATCAGAAGGACTACGCCAAGACTACGATTGCACGTCGTCTTTCTGCCCTCCGCAGCTTCTACAGGCATCTGCAGCGGCGCGGTTTGGTCGAGCGTAGTCCTGCAGAGGGAATACGCGGTCCTAAACTGGATAGGCATCTTCCCCAGGTCCTCTCGGTCGATGAGGCTGGGGTGTTTGTGCATCTTGGCGGCGGTTCGCCTCTTGACCAACGTAACCAAGCCGTTTTCGAGATCCTCTATGGTTCGGGGATTCGGGCGGCTGAATTGGTTGGGATCGACGTGTCGGATCTGGATTCCTATCAAGGGCTTCTGCGTGTTATCGGTAAAGGCCAGAAAGAACGGATTGTACCCGTCGGCGACTGCTGTCTGGATGCGGTCCAAACGTATATGGCTGATGTTCGCCCGCATTTAGCAGTGCTCGAGGAGGAAGCGCTGTTTGTCAACCATCGTGGTCATAGGTTAACGACACGGGGTGTACAGTATATCGTGGAGAAGCATCTTAACCGGCTGGCTTTGATGAAGCGAGTTACGCCGCATACACTGCGTCACACGTTTGCTACCCACCTTTTGGATGGCGGGGCTGATCTTAGAACGGTTCAAGAGCTGTTAGGCCATGTGCGGCTGTCGACAACGCAGGTGTATACTCACGTCAGCGGAGCACGGCTAAAATCGGTGTATAATCGTTCGCATCCTCGCGCATGAACAGCGTGAGGGGAGAGGATAATTCGTCTATGGAGAGTTTCGGGGCTACAACGATTACGGCTGTGCGGCGGGATGGACGCTGTGCTATGGCTGGAGATGGCCAGGTGACATTCGGCGACCACACGATCATGAAACACGGTGCCAGGAAGGTACGCCGCCTATACCAGGATCAGGTTCTAGCTGGCTTTGCCGGAACTGCCGCCGATGCGTTTAGTCTGTTTGAACGGTTCGAGGCCAAATTGGAGGAACACCACGGTCAACTGCTGCGAGCTTCGGTGGAGTTAGGTAAGGAATGGCGGACTGACCGAGCTATGCGGCGGCTGGAGGCACTCCTGCTTGTTATGGACCAAGAGCACCTGCTGCTGCTTTCGGGGACTGGGGAGATCATCGAGCCAGATGAGCCTGTTTTGGCCATTGGATCAGGCGGCTCCTACGCGTTGGCGGCTGCCCAGGCGCTTCTCAAGTACTCCGACTTGTCCGCAGCAGAGATCGCGGTTGAGGCCCTCAGGATAGCATCGCGCATATGCGTGTACACGAATGACCAGATTTCTGTGGTTGAATTGGATTGCTAGTAAAAGGTTGATTTTTTCGATGCATAGGGAACTATACGGGGGTTTCTTATCTATTTGGATGCGTTCATTCTAATCGAGAAAGTCAACAATCTTCTAGTTGTGGTGAAGTTAGGAGGTTCGCTATGGATTTAACGCCGCGGCAGATTGTTGCGGAACTTGACCGCTATATAATTGGCCAGTCGGCCGCTAAGCGGGCGGTTGCAGTTGCTCTGCGTAATCGTTACCGACGGCAGCGGCTGTCGGAAGAACTCCGGGACGAGATTGTTCCGAAAAACATTTTGATGATCGGGCCCACTGGCGTTGGTAAGACGGAAATTGCCCGTCGACTCGCTAAATTGGCAGCTGCCCCGTTCATAAAGGTCGAAGCCACGAAATTTACGGAAGTCGGTTACGTGGGTCGTGATGTCGATAGTATAATTCGTGACTTAGTGGAGTCAGCAGTTCGACTGGTCAAAGCGGAGAAGCTAAAGTCCGTTGAGGTCGAAGCATCGCGAGCTGCCGATCAGCGGGTCCTTGAAATTCTAGTTCCAGAACCTAAAGCTGATTCGGATGGCAGTCCCTTCGGCGCTCTGTTTGGGATGAGTCATCGGCAGGACGCTGATGGTGAGGAGGATGCTCAAGAGGCGGAAGAGCGAACCGCTCAACGAGAGCGCTACCGTAAATTATTAGAACTTGGCGAACTAGATGATCAGACTATTGAAGTGGAAATTGAGGATCAGAACCCCCAATTCTTGGAAGTCTTTTCGAATAGTGGTATGGAGGATATGGGGATCAACTTGCAGGATTTGTTTGGAGGTGTGCTCCCAAAAAAGAAGCGGCGCCGACGAGTTACTGTACCTGAGGGGCGCCGGATTCTTTGTCAGGAGGAGGCAAACAAGCTCCTGGATATGGACGCTGTGGCTAGCGAGGGGGTTAGTCGTACAGAGCAATCTGGAATCGTCTTTTTGGACGAGTTGGATAAGATTGCGGGCAAGGATACATCGGGGCCGGATGTGTCGAGGGAAGGGGTTCAGCGAGATATTCTCCCCATTGTTGAGGGCTCAACAGTCATGACGAAACATGGTCCTGTGAGGACCGATTTTATCCTTTTTATTGCCGCAGGGGCATTTCACGTTGCGCGTCCGGCTGATCTCATTCCAGAGCTTCAGGGGCGATTTCCGATTCGGGTAGAGCTCGATAGTCTTCAAGCCGACGACTTTCAGCGCATTCTGACCGAACCCAAAGCAGCCCTGACCAAGCAGTACGAGGCACTTCTCGCGGCTGAAGGTGTAAAGCTTGTCTTCACCGACGATGGCATAGCTGAGATCGCAAAGACAGCGGCGTTGGTGAATCAGAACTCGGAGAACATTGGCGCGAGGCGCCTGCATACAGTGCTGGAGAAGCTATTGGAGGATGCTTCGTTTGATGCGGATGAGTTGAAAGCGGATGTAGTTATCGATAGAGATTACGTTATGGGTAAGCTGGGTGGGATTGTTGCTAGCAAGGATCTATCGGAGTTTATTCTTTAGAGCTAGACGTGCAGCATTCTAGGATGGATCTAGGAAGGCGTTGATTTTCTCCGTTTTCCAGGCAGAGTCTGATACTATTTGGAGGTGAACGCGGTCTATTTCCTGGAATAGGCCACAAATTATGACAAGGTTACTAGAGAAGACTAGGCGCATAAACCGGTCGATTCAGCAGTCTTCAGGAAACCAAGTGGATTTTGATGAGATGGCTGAGGTGCTTTCAGAAGTCATAGAGGCTAATGTGTACGTAGTGAGCCGGAAAGGGAAAGTGTTGGGATCGTCCTTAACAGATGGCTTTTCGTGCAGCGTTGTGGAAGAGGATATCCTAGCTAAGGGAGCAATACCTTCTGAGTACAATCAGGAGCTTTTGAAAATCGATTCAACCCGAGCCAATGAAACAGGTGACGGCCTGTGCATCTATGGTAGTGAGATCCCGTGTCCTTTCGAGGATAAGGTAATCACGATAGTGCCGTTCAGCGGGGGGGGCGAACGGTTGGGTACACTCATCTTTGGGAAAGTTGAGTCCCCGTTCGACGATGACGATTTGGTGTTAGCGGAATATGGAGCCACGGTTGTTGGAATGGAGATACTTCGTTCCCGCAGCGACCAAGTAGAAGACGAAGTACGGAAGAAGGCGGCTTGCCAGATCGCCATTGGTACGCTGTCGTTTTCTGAACAGGAAGCGGTCGAGCATATTTTTGATGAACTTGACGGCGAGGAGGGGCTCTTGGTTGCAAGCAAGATCGCGGACCGTGTCGGCATTACGCGGTCAGTTATTGTCAATGCACTCCGAAAACTGGAGAGCGCTGGTGTGATAGAGTCCCGTTCATTGGGTATGAAAGGCACCTATATTCGGGTACTCAACGAGTATTTCCTCGATGAACTGGCTAAGCATCGCGTACGTTAATGGGACGCCTGTTTATGCGGGAATTGACCG
>SLOG01000134.1 GCA_007132635.1 Limnochordia bacterium | reverse complement strand
ATCACTTGTCCTGTCAGATAGCTGGCCTGCTGCGAGCATAGAAAGAGTACGATATCGGCGATCTCCTGCGGTGTGCCAAAGCGCTGCATGGGGATCTCCGGGGACACCTTCTCGACAAACTCTTCGGGGTAGACGCCGGTTTGAATCGGGCCGGGGGCGACGGTGTTGAACGTAATCCTTTGGTCGGCTATCTCGATAGCGATACTGCGCGTATACGCTTCCAAGGCTGCTTTGCTGGCGCCGTAAGATATCTGTCCCGCAAACGTCTGGGCGGCGTCTGTGCTGATCCCAATAATCCGGCCGAAGGGGTGGGCGGAAGGATCATACTGGCGGAGGAATTCCTGGGCTAGGAGGACCGGGGCTTGCGTATTGATCCGGAAAGTGCGTTCGATTGACCCGGCCGAAGTAGTCGTCAGAGTATCCGGCGACTCGCAGTGAGCTGCATTGCTGACCAGGATACTTATGGGGCCGAACATATCGTTTGCCTGGCTGAACAGGTTTCTGATCGTATCAGGGCGATGGAGGTCTCCGGCGATTAGTTCTGCCCGGCCGCCCGCTTGGACAATGGCTTCCCGTACTGCTTCGGCTCCGGCGCGGCCAC
Organism: Limnochordia bacterium; assembly: GCA_007132635.1. Taxonomy (GTDB): domain Bacteria; phylum Bacillota; class Limnochordia; order Darwinibacteriales; family SLO01; genus SLOG01. Next base: position 1,900 of record SLOG01000134.1, on the reverse strand, counting down.
GGTGAACAGCCTGTGATTCTGCTCCGGGGATCTCGCGGATGTCTTCGTCGTCAAGGAAGTGGATTACCGTGTGAACGCCCTGCGATGCAAGGGTCTTGGTAATGGCCTCGCCAATGCCGGAGTTGGCCCCGGTGACGATGGCTGTGCGGCCCTGTAGGCCTAGGTCGATCATGATAACACCAGCTTTCCATTTAAATCTAAGAAGGCGTTGATTTTCTCCGCTTTTCCACGGACGAGGGCATCACAGCACCTCGTTTACCTGGTACTTAAGATAAACGAGGTGAACCGGCACTCGTCAAAATCGAGAAAATCACCAGCCTTCTAGTGTACATAGGAGGGATTCGATGCAGTCACCTAATATCCTGTTTCTCATGTGTGACCAGCTTCGGGCTGATGCTCTGTCCCCAGACAGCGTGTGTCTTACGCCGCACCTTGACGGTTTGGCTCGACGCGGCGTCCGGTTTTGCCGGGCCTATACGCCCAACCCTGTGTGTTCACCGGCGAGAGCCAGCCTCATGACCGGACTGCTGCCGCATAACCATGGCGTGACAGTCGTCACGCATACGGTGGATGATGACCAAGCCTGCCTGCGTACAGACAAGTCCCATTGGGCGCAGCAGTTCGTGCATGCCGGTTACAGCACTGGTTATTTTGGCAAATGGCACATTGAACGAGCGAATGATCTGGCGCGCTACGGCTGGCAGACCAATGGTTCGTACGAATCACTCGGCATGCAGACGGCGATTCGCCAACGTGTTCAGACCGGTCCGTACCGTTTGGCTGGCTACAATACCGCACCTCCCGGTTACCGGGCGGATTCGCTTCTCTATGGCGTCACGGAGGCGCCTGTGGAAAACCGTATGATGACGGTCGCGGTGGACGCAGCGGCGGAATTCCTGGAAAACGCGACGGCGGGACCGACTCCGTGGTGCTGCTTTGTCAGCCTAACCGAACCGCACGATCCATTTGTGTGCGGTGAGGAGGCGTATGAACAATACGACGTGGACACGTTGCCTCTTCCTGTCAGCGCAGACGATGATCTGCGAGGTCGTCCCAATGTCTATCGCTTGGCTGCGGATGTCTGGCGCGGACTGTCCGAACGCGAACGGCGAGAGGCAGCAGCTTGCTACTATGGTTCCGTGACCGAGATCGACTCCCAGTTTGGTCGGCTGCTGCAGCTCCTGGAAGCTAACGGCCAGCTCGGGAATACCCTGGTCATATTGACGTCGGATCACGGCGAGTTCTTAGGAGCACACGGTCTGTACTGCAAGAACTTCCATGCCGGAGAAGAGGTGTATCAGGTGCCGCTTCTCATGGCGGGACCGGGTGTTGCCGCGGAGCAAGTCTGTCCAGCGCGGGTTGGCACACATGATCTGGCATCGACCCTATTGGAATACGTCGGATTAGTCGCGCTGGAGGTGCCGGACTCCCAATCGTTTTTTCCGCTACTGGCCAACCCCGAAGTGGGGAGCGAGCGAGAACGGGGCTATGCCGAATATTCTGGTGGGCGGATGCTGCTGACTCAGCGTGTGGTTTGGGATGGGCCATGGAAGTTTGTGTTCAATGGATTCGATTACTCTGAACTCTACAATCTGGACGATGATCCGCACGAACTGCACAACCGTGTTTTGGACTCGGATGCCCAGGAGGTTGTGAAACATATGTGCAGGATCATGTGGGAAACGGCCCGCCGAACGGGGGATCACAGTCTTTTCAACTCGCAGTACCCTATTCTGCGCGTGGCTCCGTATGGTCCAGAGATATAATCCACAACCGCATAGGAGGAAACAACGTTGACACTGGAAATGGTTCTTGAGGACTTGGGCATCCAGGAAGCAGCAGCTGTTTTTGCACCGTATTGGGAGGAGTCCGCGGCGTCGGTCGGTCGATCTAGAGCTGT
>SLOG01000237.1 GCA_007132635.1 Limnochordia bacterium | reverse complement strand
TTTAGGGAAAGAAATGGCCCAGAATCTCATGGTTATTCGCTTCGCCAACACCTTGTTTGAACCCTTGTGGAACAATCGGTATGTGGAGCAGGTTCAGATAACCATTGCTGAGAATGGCGGCGTTGAGGGCCGGGGACCTTACTATGAGCAGGCGGGTGCACTCCGCGATATGGTACAGAACCATATGCTGCAGCTGTTGGCTCTGGCTGCCATGGAGCCCCCTGTGGATCTCAAGACCGAGTCTGTGCGCGATGAGAAAGTAAAGGTTCTGCGATCCTTGGACATCGAGGCGTCGGACGTCGTGCGCGGCCAATATGGGAGCGGGGGGGTTAACGGACGGCCGCTGAAGGCCTATCGGGACGAACCACGAGTGGACGACAATACCAATGTGGAAACATTTTTGGCTCTGCGGGCTCGGGTGGAAAACTTCCGCTGGGCAGGTGTCCCCTTCTACCTGCGGACCGGAAAACGTCTCCCTCAAAAGTACTCCGAGATTATTGTCCAGTTCAAGTCCCTCCCCGGCATTCTGTATTTCAAGGATAGACCGCTGGATGCCAACTATCTGGGGATTCGCGTGCAGCCAGATGAAGGGGTTTACGTCCGCTTTAATGCGAAACGTCCGGGTACGGACAACGCCATAGTTCCTGTAACCATGGATTTCTGCCAAAACTGTATGGAAGGCCTGAACTCGCCAGAAGCCTACGAAAGGTTGTTGTTTGACGTGATGCGAGGGGATTCCACACTGTTCACTCGTTGGGACGAGGTTGAACACTCGTGGCGATTCGTTGACAAAATAACCGCGTGGTGGCATGATTCTCCGGCGGCAGTGCCGGTTTACCGAAGTGGAACTTGGGGGCCGCCAGGCAGCGATCTTCTGCTGCAGGCACAGGGCCACCGTTGGTTGAGTTTTCGTTAGGGAGGCGGATGTATGCAGGTTTTCGATATTTCCATGCCGATTCGTGAGGATATGCCAGTATGGAAAGGGAAAAAAGACAAACGGCCAGAGTTGACGATCATACGAGACTACGAAAATGGTCAAGGCGGGCGCGAGACGCGCTTGGGCTTGGATATGCACACGGGGACACACATTGACGCACCGCTCCATTTCGTCTACCAAGGTGCGACGATGGAGTCCATTTCTTTGGAAGCACTAGTGCGTCCAGTGCGGGTGCTGGATTTGACGCATGTCACAGGCTCCATTGGAGCCGATGACTTAAAGCCGTTTTCGATCAAGAAGAAAGACTTTTTGCTCCTGAAAACGGCCAACTCCTTTGCTGAGGGTTGGGACCCAGATTTCGTCTTTGTTGACAAGACAGGAGCCGAGGCTTTGGTTAACAAAGGTATCACAGGCGTCGGCATTGATGCCCTAGGCATTGAACGCAGTCAACCCGAACACGAGACCCACCTCCAACTGCTGGGCGCGGGTATTGTAATCATCGAAGGCCTGCGCCTGAAGTCCATTGAGGCAGGGGATTTTCTCATGGTAGCGGCTCCGCTTTCAATCCCTGATGTGGAGGCAGCACCAGCAAGAGTTTTGTTGCTTTCTGGTTTCGACTCTGGTACACTATAGATAAGCAAAGCGGTGGACTCTCAGGGGTTCAGCGAAAATTTGACAAGAACCTTTAATCCAATCCAGTGAGGTTGGGAAGGACGTCTATAACGGGCAGGCAATGCGCGCGCAATGGGCTTCTACCGCACTGGTAGAAGCTTTTTTTCTGCCGTTAACGGAATAGACGTTTTGTCAAGGGTTCTGGTGAGGGGGAAGTTGCATGAGATCACTGCTGCGAGCTGAAGAACTCACCGAGGGTAGCATTGAGGCGGTTTTGGACCGAGCGCAAGCGTTTGCTAACGGGCAGTCGCTGCCGACATTAAATGCGGCCATGGTCAATCTGTTTTTCGAACCCAGTACCCGAACGAGTCTTTCGTTTCAAATGGCCGCCCATCGGTTGGGGATCAAACTCTTGGACTTCTCGCTGGACACATCCAGTGTGTGTAAGGGCGAATCGTTTCTGGACACGCTCTCTACCATCGATTCGTTGGGTGTGGATATCGCGGTCATCCGCCATAGAGACCCTTGGCCCGATACACCTGGTCTGGAAACCCTGCAGATGCGTTTGATTAACGCTGGCTCTGGCGTATTGGAACATCCCACCCAGGCACTGTTGGATGCGCTGACAATGCAGCAAGCGTTTAGCACGCTGAGGGGACGTTCGGTGGTCATTGTAGGTGACGCAGCCCACAGTCGCGTTGCTCGCTCCAATGCCGCCGTCCTCAGGAAGTTGGGTGCACATGTGTTCTTTGCAGGCCCGCCGGAATATCGTCCGAACGACTTGCCGGCCCATGTCTCTTGGGTTGACGGAGATCTGGATTACGCGATTCGGAAATGCGACGCAGTGATGATGCTGAGGATTCAACATGAACGTCACGAAACGTCCTTTAACATAAGGAACTATAACGAACAGTATGGGATGAACCAGCGGCGCCTGCACCTCATGAAAAAAGACGCAATCCTCCTCCATCCAGGACCGGTCAACCGCGGTGTGGAGATTGCGGCCGACATCATAGACCATCCTCGCTGCCGCATTAACCAGCAGGTAGCCAACGGTGTATCTGTGCGCATGGCCTTGTTGGAAATGTGCTTACAGGAGGGGCGGCATGAAAAGCTGGCTTCTGCGTAAAGGAATGGTTTTTCGGGGCGAACGCTTGGTTCGCTCCGACGTCTTGGTGGTTGAGGGAGAAGTAGCAGCGATCAGTCCTGATCTGACTGTAGACACGGCTGGCGAGTTGGGAATCGAAGAGATTGACGCCAGTGACTGCTTGATCCTGCCGGGATTTATCGATCTTCATGTTCATCTGCGCGAACCGGGGTTTACAGATAAAGAAACGGTAGCGACCGGAACAGAGGCTGCAGCTGCGGGTGGTTTTACCACGGTGTTTGCTATGCCGAATACACAACCGCCGTTGGACAGTGAGGCAGAAGTCGCGGCGTTTTCGGCGCTGTGCAGGCGCGACCAGCGGATTTCCGTGCTGCCTATAGCCACTGCCACGCGAGGCCGACGAGGCACTGAACCTGTAGACGCTGCAGGGTTGAGGAGCGCGGGGGTTTTGTTTTTCTCTGATGATGGCGACGGTGTTCCGGACGATGCAATTGAACGGGTAATGCAGACCATCGCTGCGGTGGACGGCATTTTCATCAATCACTGCGAATACCCAGCGGTTACCAATGCGCGGTTTCACCCTCAGTTACCCAAAGAAGCCGAGTTTAAGATGCTCGAGCGTGATCTTGCCTATGTGAGCACGACAGGATGTCGCTATCATGTACCGCACGTGAGTTGCTCTGAATCCGTAGAGTTGATCCGCATGGCCAAAGAGCGAGGGCTCCCAGTGACCGCGGAGGTGACCCCCCACCATCTGCTGCTTACCGCTGATGATGTGCGCCCTCCAACGGGGCATTTCCAGATGAAGCCGCCGTTGCGGACTGAGGCCGATCGCCAGGCCTTGCTTGAGGGGCTTCGAACGGGGACTATTGACACAATCGCGACGGACCACGCGCCTCATGGTACGGAGAAAGAATGCGATGACGGCAGTACACAGCCCTTCGGTGTAACGGGCCTTGAAACGGCCTTCCCAGCTCTGTACACGGAGCTCGTGCTGCCGGGAGTCTTGTCGCTCGAAACGTTGATTTGTGCCCTGACTGTCGGCCCTGCAATCGTTAGCGGGCATAATTGTTCCTTGGTGCCTGGATGCGTTGCGGACCTGACTGTTATAGATTTGATCCGTACGCGTTCTGTTTCCCGGGAGGCGTTCTACAGCCGCGGGACGAATTCACCGTTTATAGGATGCGTTTTTCGCGGTTGGCCTATTCTGACACTTTTTCAAGGGAAGACTGCTTACCGACACTGCAAGGAGTGAACAGATTGCGAGCAACCTTAACGCTGCAAGTTATCCGCCATCAGTGTATCGCGGACGGTATCTACGAGTTGACCTTGGACGGCAGAGGATTGATTGATTCCGTCGATCCTGGGCAATTCCTCCATATCCTTGTGGGGAGCGGTGATGTTCATGTGCTGCGGCGGCCTATAAGCATTGCCGAGTTTGATAGGGGTATACTTCGCATCGTGTTTCGGGTTGTGGGAGCCGGTACGCGATGGCTGTCCAAGCAGTATGAAGGCGCTTTGTTAGACGTCTTAGGACCGCAAGGCCGCGGCTTTCCTCTGCCTTCCAGTGTCAGCCGCGGGTTGATCGTTGGCGGCGGTATTGGGGTCCCGCCACTGTTGGAGCTTGCGAAGCGTCTTGCTCACAGAGGTGTCGAATTGGATGTGATTTTGGGATTCCCTGCCAAGGCCCACGCTTTCTACTCGGATGAATTTGCTTCGTTCGGAACTGTGCACATGGTCACTGAGGACGGCTCGTTAGGGACCCAAGGGATAGTGACGGATGTCGTGCGAAATCTGCACGCAGAACACTCCCTTTCGTGGTCTCATTTCTTTGCTTGTGGTCCGCATGGGATGTTGGCTGGTCTGCAAACCTACTTTCGCGATCAAGACATCGATGGCTACCTGTCGTTGGAAGAACGTATGGGCTGTGGACTCGGCGCTTGCCAGGGTTGTGTCTGCGAGACAAAAGGCCTTCTCAATCGGCGAGTATGCACAGATGGGCCGGTGTTTAACTGGCGCGAGGTGGTGCTGTGAATACGGCTGTCGATTTAGCAGGCCTCAGACTGCGCAATCCGGTGATGCCGGCATCGGGGTGTTTTGGTTTTGGACGTGAATACGCTGAATTTTACCCGTTGAGCTGTTTGGGTGCGGTTGTCACAAAAGCGATCACGGGGTCGGGACGTCGCGGTAACCCGACTCCTCGTGTGACAGAAACCGACGGTGGTATGCTGAATTCCATAGGCTTGGCTAATCCGGGCGTTGATGCGGTCTTGTGCGACGAGCTCCCTTGGTTGAGGCAGCAGGGTGTACCCATAATCGCGAATGCTGCGGGAAGCACGGTAGATGAGTACTGTGAAGTGGTGGATAAACTCTCTCGATCGGGGCTTGTCGACGCGGTGGAACTGAACGTGTCGTGCCCTAATGTCGAGACTGGTGGTCTCAGCTTTGGCGTTGACCCTGACATTCTGTGCCAGTTGGTCACAGCTGTGCGTCCTTTATGTACCGTGCCGTTAATCGTCAAACTTTCACCGAACACCACGGATATTACCGCAGCAGCTGGTGCAGCTGCTGCTGCGGGAGCAGATGCTTTGAGCTTGATTAACACTCTAGTCGGGATGGCGATTGATGTAAAAACTCGACGTCCAATATTGGCCCGCGGCGTTGGCGGTTACTCGGGACCCGGCATCAAACCGGTAGCGCTCCGCATGGTGTATCAGACGGTCAAGTCTGTCAACATTCCCGTGATCGGGATGGGAGGCATCCGTACGGGGATCGATGCCATTGAGTTCATCATGGCTGGAGCAGCCGCTGTTTCGGTAGGCACTGCGAATTTCACCCAGCCCGATGCTTGTGTCGTCATTGTTCGAGAAATAGAAGAGTTTATGCGGCAGGAAGGCATTGGATGTCTAGAGGAAATCCGGGGGTGTGCTTTGTGATAGTAGAAGAACGCGTCATCGCTGCTTTGGATATGAAGTCGGCAGAGGAGGCTCTATCGTTTTTGGATGGCGTGCCTAGGCTTCGTTTTGCCAAGGTGGGTATGCAGTTGTTTTACCGGGAAGGACTGTCGTTGGTACGAGAGTTAAAAGACCGCGATCTTCGCGTCTTTTTGGACTTGAAGATTCATGACATACCCAACACAGCCTTCGGTGCCGTTCAGTCTTTGAGCACTTTGGGCTGCGATATCATAAACGTCCACTGCGCCGGCGGCTTGGAGATGATGCGGCGTGCCCGAGAGGCCGTGACGGGGGACACGAAGTTAATCGGTGTAACCATTCTGACCAGTCTGGATGAACAAGCTCTCCACGAAGAGATAGGGCTTGCTGGCGATCTGCAAGATCACGTTCTGCGTTACGCATCGTTGGCTCAGAAGGCCGGACTGCACGGTGTCGTGTGTTCGCCGTGGGAGACGGCTTTACTTAAGCAGCAAATGGGGGTCGACTTCCTTACAGTTACGCCGGGGGTTAGGCCGCGCACGGACGACGCGCAGGACCAAAAACGCATAATGACTCCTGGGGATGCAGTAAGGCACGGTAGCGATTACCTGGTGATTGGCCGTCCCCTAACGCAGGCAGCAGATCCTGCAGAGGTCCTGGACGGCATTCTACGCGAAATTGAGGTGAACTCATGACAGAACTGAACGTGTTGGAGCTGTTTTCGAGATTGAGTGTCTTAAAAGAAGGGCATTTTCGTTTGACATCTGGCAGGCATAGCGCGAAATACATGCAGTGTGCAGCGCTGTTCGAGCATCCCAGGGAGGCCGAACGCGTCGTCGCCGAACTGCTTCCGAAACTGCCGGACGCTGTCGATGCTGTCGCCGCCCCTGCTATCGGTGGCATACTTATGGGTTATGAAACGGCCCGGGCCTTAGGGGTTCGGTCGGTCTTTGCTGAGCGGGAAGAGGGCCGCATGACTTTACGTCGAGGATTTTCGGTCCAGCCTGGCGAAAAAATCCTTCTGGTTGAGGACGTCGTGACGACTGGTGGTTCGGTGCGTGAGGTAATGGAGTTACTTAGCGAAGCAGGAGCCAAGATCGTAGCGGTAGCCTCGATAGTAGATCGCAGCGGCGGAACTGCTGCTTTTGGTGTGCCTTTTATTCCGCTCGTTTCGGTCGCTATCGAGACCTATACTCCTGAGGAGTGCCCTTTGTGCCGTGCAGGCCAACCGATTGTCAAACCCGGCAGCCGCAATTGACATTTTCGTGTAGTCCGCTACAATGGACATGATGAATGCACGGATCACGGAACCGGTTGGGAGTTGATGGCATGTATGGATTTCTTTCCCGCCCGCGCGGCGTAGGGGCCCGTTTTGCCAAGGATTTGTTTGGTCTGCATCTGCACGATCTCGTGGACGATCATTTTGGTTGGCCTATGGATGTTACATTTGATGCCCACGTTTGGGATATGGGCGATGCTTTTTTTCTGCAGGCGCACATTCCCGGTGTGGATCGCGAGAGTATTCAGGTGGAGGTTACAGAAGGCTGCGTAACCATTATCGTTTTGGCGGATGATGCGAAGCAGAAAAGCTTTTATCTGGATATAACAGAAACTGTCGATGCCAGTGACATCTTGGCTGTCTATGGTGATGGTCTGCTGGAAGTCACGATACCCAAACCGAGCGTATGGGATCTGTCCGAAAGCCAGGCAGTGCTGCACTGAAGGCGGCCTCCTGCTGGCTCATATGGAAAACGAGAGACCCGGTAGTGTGGGAGCTCTCGTTTTCCGTTTATTCGCTATAAGGTGTGGTGGTCATTAGGGTGAAATTCGGCTGCATGACGTCTAGGCGGGAATATTGGACGACGATATTCTTGTCGCTTTTGACCTCAATTGCGTAACAAACGTCCCGAGGCATCTTAAAGCCACCTAGCATCTCCGGTTTGTGCATGCCAACATGACGAGCGCGTTGAGCTGGGAGTGTGAAATGGATTTCGTCGATGGGATCGCGGTCATCGAAATACAAGATAAACTGAATCTGCGCATCTTCATCGGTGACATTCATGATACATACAGACTCGTGGCCTTCCCACGTTTCACCTAGCCCTGAGCTTGGCAGATAGGCGTCGGGGATGTACCATTGTTTTTTCCCTTTGTTATTCATAAAAACCCTCCTGTCTTGTCGATTGCTGTTACTTGTAGTATTGGCTACTTTCCTTGAGGATCCCTGCTTTCCCTCCTTCCTGCCAATCAACGTCGCTGCAAAAGGGCGCAGAAAAAACCTTCATGCCACGGACTTGGCAGAACTCGGATGGCTCGGCGAACGCTCGGATGAAAGGTCTTGTCTCTAAACGATGGAATCCCCCCTGTGTATCGTGTCGGTTTGAACCGAATTCGAATAGGGAGTATAGCGGTTTGATCACGTAGTTCCTCTAGAATGGCTGTCAGTACGCCTTCGTTTTCTTCTGGGGCCAATGTACACGTAGAGTACACGACATAGCCTCCGGGCTTGACCGCTTCGATGGCGCATTTCAACAGGCGTCGTTGGAGCGAACTGGAACGCCGGATCAGCTTGAGGCTCCAATAGCGGTAGGTTTGACTGCTGCTCAAACTGAAGGTGCCTTCTCCGCTGCAGGGAGCATCTAAAAGCACTTTGTCAAAGGTATTTTGGTGTGCTTGATCGAGACGCTCCGCATCGCCTCGAAGTGATTCAACGATCTTAACCCCCATGAGCTGGACGTTGTGCTGCAGCCTAGCGTGGCGGACGAAGTCCTTCTCGACGGCCAGGATGTATCCACGGTTGTCCATCAGGGCAGCCATCTGAGTGGTCTTGCTCCCCGGGGCTGCTGTCATGTCAAGAACTGAATCCCCTGGTTTGGGGTTTAAAACGAGTGGTGGAATCATGCTCGACGGATTCTGGAGATAGATCCTCCCATCTGCGTATTCGTCCCAAGTCTCGGCTTGTTTCTCCGATTCATTCGCGAGGACCAATGCATCTTCATACCATTGAACTCGTTGGAATTTGACGGCTTTGTCCGCAAGGCTGCGCATGACTGTGCGAATGTCTGTTTTCAGCGTGTTCACTCGAAGTGCTGTCTTGCGGTCGGAAGCCAGCGCTTTCAGTGCCTGGTCGGCTTCACTGACCGAAAGGATCTCGTATAAGCGTTCGACAAATCCAGAAGGAAGCTGTCGACGCGCCTGCCCAATGGATTTCACGCCCGGTCCACCTGCTTGCTGTCCGTCCAACCGACCACCGTCTGCTCTGTGATATGGTCCAAATCCGGCATGGCGCGAGCTAGAAACGCGCCAAAGCTTTCCGTCGCCTTGGCGTCAGCCTTATCAGATACAGCCCGGATGATGACGAAGGGAATTCTGTTTTTCCAGCAGACATGGGCAATGGCGGCCCCTTCCATCTCGGTGCAGGACGCGCCGAATGTGTCAAAGATTCTCTGGCGTTGTGCTGCTTCGGCGATAAACTGATCGCCTGTGACAACGAGGCCAACATGCGTCCGGTTCTCGCCGACTCTCTCTCGTGCATGGTGTGCAGCCAGGAGCTGAAGCGAGTGGTCGGCTGGGAAGCAGCTTGTCTGCATGCCGTAGATAAAACCTGGAGGTGTGCCCAAGGCAGTGGTATCAAAGTCATGGTAGCATGCTGCGGATGATACGACGATGTCGCCGACCTCAATAGTGGGGTCGATGGCTCCGGCGGCGCCTGGGTTAATGACGGCGCACGGTGCAAAACAATCGATTACGAGCTGTGTACACAAGGCTGCATTGACTTTTCCAACACCAGAGATGACGGCGGCGGTGGGTTGGCCTTCGAGACGGCCAAAGTGGATTTCCATGCCAGCCATAGTTTGGGACGTGTGCTCCGTGAGGCGGTCTTTGAGCCCCTCAATCTCCTCTTGCAGAGCACTGATCACAGCGACACAGTTTTTCATTGCAGCAATCACCCTTCCCTTTTGGTACGTTGTACTACCAGTGTAGCACGCCTCGAAGTTGCTGACAATTCCGGCTTCATAGGAGGTATTTCCCAACCGCGCGTCGTAGTCTATGGAAACGATCAATGAAAGAGGGAATACGATGTCCAATCAGCCGCTGACTCTTGACTACACAAATGCAGCGAAATTTATCCATCAGCGTGAGCTTGACAATCTTGAGCCGGAAGTGCGACTGGCCCATGAACGACTGCACCGTGGCTTTGGTGCCGGCAGCGGTTTTCTGGGCTGGGTAGATCTTCCTGCAGCCTATGACCATAACGAGCTGCAGCGACTTCTCAAAGCTGCTCAAAGGATTCGGGATGTGTCTGCTGTCTTGATCGTTGTGGGGATTGGAGGCTCGTATTTAGGGTCTCGTGCGGCCATCGAGTTTGTCAGCCATTCGTTTTTCAACATGCTCTCCAAAGACCAGCGATCCGCTCCCCAGGTTTTTTATGCTGGGCACAACGTGAGTGGCGCATACCTAAAGGAT
>SLOG01000021.1 GCA_007132635.1 Limnochordia bacterium | reverse complement strand
TGAGAACAATATCTTGTGGCACATTAGTAGGGTTGGATACCGTAAAGGCTATGGACTCACTTATATCACTACCAAACCATAAGGACCCTGGATTTGGCAAAGGCCCTCCACTACTGGGAGAGATATAAGAAGGATTCGTGGAATTCCAGTTGAACCTCATTAAGTAAATTAATGTGTTCTGTGTGGATAGGTCTAACGTAAATTGATCACCAGGGCAAAATGTGGTGTTTGCAGGAATACCTGTAATTTCGAGATCATTCCATAATACATAATTCACGTTAACCACAACTGTGAATGGCTCCCCGATGCATCCTAAAGGTGATGTGGGTGTTACCGTATAAGTAACACTACCTGATCCCAGAAAGGGTACTGTGAGTAATTGATCAATTAAATTCCCAGAACCTGGTCCAAACCCGCTAACGCTTCCTGTTGCCGAGGCAGTCCATTCAAAAGTTGTACCCGGGATATCACTCAACAGTTGTATATTGGTATAGCTTTCATCACAGATATTAATTTCAGGCCCGGGATTTGAATAACCAACAGGCTCAGGATTAATTGTTGCTATAAACGTGAAGGTTTTGCCCACACATTCATTTTCTGCTATTGGTGTCACAGTGTAGGTGATATTAACCGGTTCGCCGCTAGTATTGGTATAGGTGTCTGTAATATTTGCACTTGAAGGAATATCGCGGTCAGGACCTGCTGGGACGTTGTCCGGATCAGACGATTCAACGGTATAGGTAAACATTACACCTGAAGCTAGGCTTATTACCTGATCAGCGAGATTGTGGTTCAGGGCATCACCTGAGCATACTTCGGTGGTGTCATCTTCACCTACAGGTTCAGGTTTAATTGTTACAGTAACAGTAAAGCTGGGACCGCTACAGCCAAATTCGCTCAATGGTACAATCGTATATACCACATCAACATTCTCACCAGTGGTATTGGTCCAAGCATGATTGGCTAAATCATCTATGTTAATAGGACCGGGTTCGGGATCTCCTGCTGAAGGAATAAGCCCGGGAGCATTTATACTGATTACATTATAACTTGCAGCATCAACACCATTGGTACTCGTGTTTAACATAATACCGATTGGAACATCACTGCAAGTGGGGTCTCCGGTTTGTGAATCTACTAATGGCGCGGGCCTTACTGTAACATCTATTTCAATTTCTTCAGATGGACAATTATTGGCAGTTCCGGTAACCGAGTACCTTACTATTGCGTTTGTTCCTGTGTTGTTAATTAAAGTTTGATCAATAAGATTTCCTTCGCCATCTTCATAACCTGAAGCTTCGCCACTTATCAAAGTGGCTGTCCAGGTGTAGGTTGTATTGGGCACATTGCTACTTAATGTAATACCAGTTAAGGAGCCAGTACAAATACTTACAGGAGGAGGTGGTGTGTGTGAAACAATAATTGATGGATAAACTACAATATCTACAATCTTTTGCGGGCCAAGACAGTCATTGGCACTAGCCCTGATTGTATATCGCACGACACCTATTGTATTGCCTGTATTAGTTAGAGTTTGTGTAATGCTGTTACCACAATCGTCGATACAATCACTAAAACCTGTAATTGTACCGCCATCAGGAGCAACCTGGATCGCTGCATCCCATGTGTATGTGACTCCCTCAGGCACATTGCTACTTAAAGCAATATTGGTTGAACTCCCGGAACAAATGTTTTCCGATTCTGGAGTGGCTATTGTATTTGGTCTTGGAAATACGGTGATTGTGGTAGTTTGTGGAGTTCCGTAGCAAGTTATTCCACCGAAAGTGAATTGAGGGGTTACGGTAATTGTGGCTGTGACAGGTGTATTGCCTGTGTTATTGGCTGTAAATGATGGAATGTTAGGGCTACTACCTGAAGCTGGCAATCCAATAGAGGGGTGAGTATTTGTCCAATTAAAAACAGTGCCCTCAACATTACTGCTGAAATTTATTGGAATAGTCGAACTACCATGACAAACAGGCGGCTGCGAGTCTGGGTCTATAGTAACATCTGGTATGGGAATTACGGTTATTGTAACCGTATTTATAGCCGTACAATCGTTTTCGTCGGTCACTTCATAGGTCAGCACATAATCACCGGCTGGGGCACCACTGAATATCGGGTTTTGTATATTGGTTTGGTCCAGGTATTCTGCTCCGCTGCCAGACCAGGCATGTGAATATGGTTCTGTACCACCTGAAGGGTTGCCATCCAGGGTAATGGTTCCATCTTCGCACAGTACCGGGGCACTGGGTGAAATTGTTGTTGTTAGTTCATCGGGTTGGGTGATCTCCAGGTTTTCTTCCAGGAGTATTTGGCAATGGGTGTTTTCGGCGTCGCGTATCCACACATCATATATACCGGGAGCAAGGTTTTCAAATGTTCCGTTTGTCTGCCAGTTTGCGCCGCCGTCAATGCTGTATTCGTAAGTGCCGTACCCGCCTGAAGGGTTGCTAATGGTGATGCTTCCGTCGTCCGAGCCGAAGCAGGTAACATCAGTGGAGG
>SLOG01000221.1 GCA_007132635.1 Limnochordia bacterium | reverse complement strand
TCGCCAGCAATGCCTGCCCGATCACATTATTTATCTTATGAGACCCGGTGTGGTTGAGATCCTCCCGCTTCAGATAAATCTGGGCGCCCCCCAACTCCCTGCTCAATCGCTCGGCGAAATAAAGCGGGCTCGGTCTACCGATATAATCCCGATGGTAACAAGCAAGTTCATTGCGGAAATCCTGAGAATCACGCACAGACTCGTAATAACTTGCCAGATGATCCAATGCGGCCTTGAGTTGGTCTGGGACATACTGACCACCGAATTCTCCAAAGAAACCGCGTTTGTTAGTGGGTGTACTGCTGCTCATCTCAACTCTCCTTCTCCTCGTCTGAACCACCAAGCCGTTAACATGGCAACTAAAAATCTTCTCCTACATGCTGCAGCCATGTCTCTATGAAAGCCTTGAGTTCTGCTACCGAAGGGCTGTGCATTTCTCTGACATAAAAGCCGGATGTGACTTTGCCAAGCAAGAGGGCATGCCGAAGCGACAGGCCCATAAGAAGTCCCACGCAAAAACCGGAATTGAAGTTATCACCGGCACCCGTGGTCAAATTGGGCCTTTCCGTATAGGGCCCCTCGACGGAAGCGAACTCCCCTTCACATACCGCGGCAGCCTCAGTGGTTGGATGCACCATAAGGCACCAGACATCCAACGCCTGCGCTAGTGCTTTGGTAATCTCTTCTAGGGACACCGTATCCGGCGCGCTGCTAAGCTCAAGACCTAAGACTTGCGCGACTTCCGTCGCCTCTTTGCGATTTAAGCCCAGGACGACTCGGTAATTGCGGCGAAAGCTCTGGATGATCTCCATCGCCTCAGCAATGTCTTCCGCCTTGCGTTTCTCGGGATCCGCCAAATCAATGAAAAAGATCGGGGCACTGCTTTCATTCACTTTTGGCGCAACATCCAACAAATGCCCCCAAATTTCGTTCATATAGGGAGTCATCGTCCAGTTCACTGTAGCCACCAAATCAGCCGCGCTGAAAAGACGCTTTATCGTATCCAAGCCGATGTGCTCGACAAAGCGGTTCCAATTTACGTCATTCAAAGACCGCAGTTTGCCTAGCATCACCTTGCCGTCTCGAAACTCTAGCGCGTCGGTGTGCCCTGGTTCGGTAACAGAATATACTTCCTCACACCTATCCGTCAACTCCCGAAACACGGGATGGATATCCGGATAACCCAGTGCACCCACGTAGGAAACCTTCACACCTACCGACGACAGAGCGTTAGCCATAATCGGACCGTTTCCGCCCAGTTTGATGGTTTTCGGAAGAAGTTCGATGTTGGTGCTTAGTCCCGCCGCTCGCTGAATGCGATTACCCAATTCGGATATGGTCTCCATCCGCTGATACTGGTCGAAAGAGTCTCGTTTGTGAACCACGTCGATAATTTCATCGACGAAGCCGTCAAACCCCACTAAAACAGAATACTCTTCGGGACCGGACGCAGTGTCCAACGCTTTGTGAAGTGCGTTGAGCTCTACCGTCAGTTGTGCTGTATCCATCCATATACCTCCCTGAAATAACTGTACTGCAAGTCACCCGCAGTCTTGTCTAAAAGCCATGTTCGCTGCTGCGCCGGCATTTCCCTTCTTCAAGATGGTCAACAGAACTGAATCAGCTAGAAGCCGGAGAAAAACCAACGCCTTTCTAGTCAACAAGAATTACGACTGCAAAGCGGGCAAAGAAATCATATGCCGCCAGAGCCTGGAGAATTCGCTCGGTGTCGATATCCGACACAACAAGATTTGTGCGAGCTGGGTCTTTGACGCCTATTGCCTGCACCACAAGCGGAAGCATAAGCGGATATGCAGGGTCTGCTTGGATGCGTGTCATCAGCTCTGGCGTTAGTTCGCGACCATACGCAGCAACCCCAACATCCTGAACAAAACCAATGCCGGCAGTGCGGCCTCCGTACAGAAGGAGCCCCGATTCCGACCAAATCCGGGGGCTCATACCCCGGGACGCTCCCACACTGCGGCCATCGACAACTAATCCGGTATAGACATTCGAGTACAAACCCAACCGTTCTTCCCAAAATTCGGCGACGCCTGAGGGACTCCGATCCAAACGGCGTATAGTCAGAGCGTCCCAGAAATAACGGCCCGAGGCATCCGTTTCCAAGACTAGTTCAGCGTATTCCGCCTCTTCAGGGATAAAGGCTTCCACACCTACTACATGCCATTCAGCTGCCGAACCTAGCCCGCGCTGAATTTCTGACGTGGCGAGCATGTCGCCCTCAGCAGCATAGGATACCACCGCAAAACTAGCTGCTGTGTCAGGTTCTTCGCTACGAATGCGTATCCCGATATCGTAGAGGTAACCCGGTTCGATTTCTAACCGGTTAACAAAAGGAACCCCAGCAGTCAGAAGCAGCTCGGTCCCAATAAACTCGTCGGCAGCCACACCGACGGCCATGACAGTCATGACAGCAGTCATCAAGATAGCTATACCAAAAATACGTAACAAAGAACCACCACCTCGAAAAAGACTTTTAGAGGGATTCTCCAGAAG
>SLOG01000011.1 GCA_007132635.1 Limnochordia bacterium | reverse complement strand
GTACAGCTTTCGAAATCCTCTCGATCGATATTGCCGACGTGGACGTGGGTCGCAATATTGGTGCTCGGCTTCAGATGGATCAGGCAGAGGCTGACAAGAACATTGCTCAGGCTAAAGCAGCCGAAAGACGCTTTGCTGCCTTGGCGCAAGAACAAGAGATGAAGGCACGAGTTGAAGAGATGCGGGCGCGCGTTGTTGAGGCTGAAGCGGAGGTACCGAAGGCCATGGCTCAGGCTCTGCGTGAAGGCAATCTCGGTGTCATGGATTACTACAATCTGCGTAACATCAACGCCGATACGGAGATGCGGTCATCCATAGGCGAAGACGATTCCCAAAGGGATAGGCGAGACAAAGGCGACCAACCCTCCTGATAGGAAGGGATGACAGGATGGAATATATTGTTCCAATTGCGATTACCGTCTACCTTGTGGTATCGATCATCGGAGCTGTTGTGAAGTCCCTTTCGACAGGGAGTCCGACGCAGCCTCCCGTTCGGCGTGCAGGCTCGGAGCTGCCCGAGGAATCACGCCGAACGACGCTCGAGCCGGAGTCGGGTTCTGAAGGCGAGGCGACTGTCTTGCCGCAGCAAACAGCGGGAAGACCGGCTCAAGGTAGTGCGTCTTGGTTTGAACTCCCGGAACTAGAAATTCCGGCTTTCGGTCCGCACCAGCAGAGGTCAGAAGAAGAAGACGTCTCGACGACCGAAAGCGATGCGGAAGACTTCGAATCCGGATCTACGCTAGAGCCCGATGAATCCATGGAGAAGGATCGTGAGTTTGGTTCTTCTGGTGATGAGCTCGAAGACTTTGAAGAGTTTGATGAACTCGAGGAGACGACTGATGACCGGACGGTCCGAGCGAAAGACTCCCGCGACCGGCCGGCCTCAGTCCAGATATCCTGGGATCTGACGAAAACGGAGCTGCGGCGCGCGGTGGTTTTCCGGGAAGTACTCGGTCCTCCTCGAGCCAAGCGTCCTTGGCCTTCTTAGGTCGACGCTTGGGTGGTCTGGGGCAGGAACGGTCTTGAATAATGCAGCATGGATAATGGAAAGACAACGTCAGGGATTTGGAGGGATTTGGATTGGCAAAGAAAGTCAAGGTTGGGATTATCGGGTGCGGAGGAATCGCTAACGGTAAACACATGCCGAGTTTATCAAACTTGGAATCTGTTGAACTCGTGGCCTTCTGTGACATCATTGAAGAGCGAGCTGTTAAGGCAAGCAAGAAATACGGAACGAAAAGCGCCAAGGTGTACGTCGATCACAAGAAGCTTCTTGAGGACAAGACCATCGATGTTGTGCATGTGTGTACACCAAACAACTCGCATTCGGAGATCACCGTCAATGCACTGGAAGCGGGCAAGCACGTTATGTGCGAGAAGCCTATGGCGAAGACTAGTACCCAGGCCCGTGAGATGGTGGCAGCAGCAAAACGGACAGGCAAAAAGCTGACCATCGGTTATCAAAATCGATTTCGGCCGGATAGTCAACACCTAAAAGCTATGTGCACACGAGGAGACTTGGGTGAGGTCTACTATGCCCGGGCTCAGGCGATCCGCCGTCGTGCCGTGCCGACTTGGGGTGTCTTTCTGGACCAGGAAAAACAGGGCGGGGGGCCTTTAATCGATATCGGTACCCATGCGCTGGATCTCACGTTGTGGATGATGGAGAATTACAAGCCGAAATACGTTGTCGGCACCGCGTACCACAAGCTGGGCAGCCGAGAGAATGCTGCCAATGCATGGGGTCCCTGGGATCCGAAGGAATTCACGGTTGAGGATTCTGCTTTTGGTTTTGTGGTCATGGAAAACGGCGCGACTATCGTGCTGGAATCCAGTTGGGCATTGAATTCACTGTTTGTGGGGGAAGCGAAAACCGTGCTCTGTGGTACCGAAGGTGGAGCTGATATGGAGGATGGCCTGCGTTTGAACGGCGAAGAGTTTAGCCGCCTTTACACCAAGATGCCCGAGTTGGAGGCAGGAGGCGTGGCTTTTTATGAAGGCCGTCAGGAGACGGAGGCTGATCTGGAAGCGCGGACGTGGATAGACACGGTCTTGCAGGATAAGACGCCTGTGTGCACGCCTGAGCAGGCTCTGGTTGTCACAGAGATCCTGGAAGCGATTTACCAATCCGCTGAGAGCGGGCAGCCAGTGTTTTTTGACTGAAGGAGCAGGATCGGTTAGGAGCGGCCTTTTTCGCGGCGCAGCTGTGGAAAAGGTCTCTCTTTCTTTTCCTCTGGCTTCTCGTGGGTCGGTTTGCATATGATGGGTTATTTGCTTATAATGTGTGGTGAAGCCGTGTTTTCAAACATGAAGAAGGCGCCTGCGGACGCCTTCTGGAAATAGGGGAGGAAATTGCTTGAATCAACAAGTGGTTGAGCAAGTCTTTACGTTGCGGGATAACGCACAGGCTCAGACCATCGGCGGAAAAAATGATGAGCATTTACAGTATATAGAAGAACAGTTTGCCGTGGAAGTTATTCCTAGAGGGATGACGTTGATTGTCGTTGGCAGTGATAAACAGGT
>SLOG01000243.1 GCA_007132635.1 Limnochordia bacterium | reverse complement strand
TTTCCGTCATAGGCCTGCATCATTATGGCATCCCAGATTCTAGCTGTAGCACTCTGCTGTTGCTCATAGAGCACTATCCTCTCCGTAGTCTCCAAGGCATCGACAACCTTGAGAATCTTGTCAGAACCACGTTCTTTTACCAAGTGGAAAGCTAGATGGAGCAGTTTCGTCTTGGGTTTATTGGATATCTGATGCAGGGTGCCGGGCTTTGAAACGAACAGTGTACCCGGCCTCAACACATAGTCCTGTCCGGAATCCGTATAGGTACCCTGCCCTTCTTCAACGTAGCAGACCTCAAAAAACGAGTGCTTGTGGACCACCGTACTCCGGTGCTCTAAGTCCACGCCCCAACCGTCAACCCGAAAAACGTCAAGCCCAGCACTAGCATTGCGGTTCAGATACGCCGAGATGCTGTTTGTTGAGTTTGTTAGCATGGGAAAACCTCCTAGTCTATGTCGACAAGCTTGATTCTACCCGCCAAGTAGGCTATACTAAAGAAAAGGATGTGCGGTGAAGGAAATCCAAGCCTACTGGGGTGACAACCGTAGAGAGCGGACGAAATGGTGAAATGTCTGCCGTACCCAGTCGGTCAATTACGCTTCCGGAGCACTGGGGTGAAAACCCCACGGAGACCACTCGTTATCGTGGCAGAGGTGCCGCAGCGCGGCACGAATTAAGGTGGTACCACGAGTCTGTTCGTCCTTTGGATGAATGGGCTTTTTGTTTTCGCAAAGGAGCGATCTATCAATGAAAAATGCCTACGATGTCCTCGAAGAAAGGGGATTCTTCGAACAAGCTACCCATCCTGAGGAAATCCGCGACCTGTTAGGCAAGGAAACAGTTACCTTTTACATCGGCTTCGATCCAACAGCTGACAGTCTAACCGCAGGTCATTTTCTGCAGGTCATGGCCATGGCCCACATGCAGCAGGCCGGCCATCGGCCGGTAGCCCTCGTCGGCGGCGGCACCGGGATGATCGGTGATCCCACAGACAAAACAGAAATGCGCCGCATGATGACGCAGGAAGAAATCCAGCAGAATGCTGACGGTATGAAAAAACAGCTGTCCCGGTTCATCGAATTTGGCCCTGACCAGGCCATCATGGTGGATAACGCCGACTGGCTTTTGGAACTGAACTATGTCCAACTCCTGCGGGAGGTCGGCATCCACTTTTCGGTCAACCGCATGCTGACCGCTGACTGCTACAAGTCCCGCTATGAGAGAGGCCTCACCTTTTTGGAATTCAACTATATGATTATGCAGTCCTACGACTTTCTAGAACTTTTTAGGCGCTACGGCTGTGTACTGCAGCTCGGAGGCAATGATCAGTGGTCCAACATACTCGGCGGCGTGGAGTTGATCCGCCGGGTAGAACGCAAACCGGCCTTCGGCATGACGTTCGGACTCCTGACCAACAGCGAGGGTCAGAAAATGGGCAAGACGGTCTCGGGTGCCGTCTGGTTAGATGCTGAAAAAACGTCACCGTACGCGTTCTATCAGTACTGGCGCAACGTCGAGGATGCCAGCGTCCAAAAGTGTCTCAGCCTGCTGACATTCCTGCCCATGCAGGAGGTCCGCCGTCTGGGCGCCCTCCAGGGACAGGAAATTAACGAGGCGAAGGAAGTGCTCGCGTATGAGGTAACCAAGATCGTACACGGCCAGCCCGAAGCAGACAAGGCGCAGACCGCTGCCAAAGCCCTTTTTGCAGGCGCACAAGGCGACGGCTCCGTCCCGACCACCACTTTTGAGCGAGCCCAGTTCGAGACGGGCATGAACATCGTCTCGCTGCTGCAGCAGATCCAACTCATTGGCTCACGATCCGAGGGACGCCGTCTGCTCCAACAGGGCGGTATCTACCTGGAAGGCATGCAGGTGAGAGATTTTGATTACCTCGTGACGGAGACAGATTTCACCGACGGGAGTACGCTGCTTATCCGCAGAGGCAAGAAAGCATACCACCGTGTGCACCTGAGTTAAGTCTTTGTGCCCTCATTCCGGTCAGGCAGGAATTTCCGGGCTGAGGGCGAAGCCAGTATGCAGAAAACACGTGGAGAACCAGACCCATGAACTCAACACCGCATTACCGCCGCAACTATCTTCTTCTGCTTTCCGAAGCCATCTTCTTTACCATCGGGATGGTTTTCTTTGATGCGAATACACTGCTGCCGGTTCTCGTAGAACGGCTCACCGGTTCGCCCATTTGGGTAGGGGTTGTGGGCATGATCCCCTCCACGGGAATCTTTCTGGCTTCCCTGTTTGCCGCCAATCTTGTGCGTTCGCTACCCGAGAAGCGGCGGTTTATTCTCACCGTTGGCTCGCTAGGGCGTCTGCCCATGTGGATCCTTGCCATCGCCTTTGCGGTGTTCCCTGGACGCCTGTGGACCATCGGCGCTTTTCTTATTGTCGCAGTACAGCTGGTGTTCTGGTTGGCTGACGGGATGGTCGCCACAGCATGGCTGGAGATCCTCGGAAAAACTGTGCCTTCTAACCGCCGCGGACGTTTTTTCGCCACGATGCAGATTGT
>SLOG01000045.1 GCA_007132635.1 Limnochordia bacterium | reverse complement strand
TCTGCATTTAACTCCTGGGCCGTTTTCTCCCCCAAACGGTTGTACAGGCGCTTCTCAAACTCGGCCTCTAAAGCCTGCCGTCTTGACTGAGCCGCAACGCTCAGCTTCGCCCGACCCTTACCTAACGTTGTCTGTCTCGTCCACATCTTTGCTGCATACTCCAAGGCGAACTGGTCGTCCAAAAACGGAGTACCGCCTGCAGCTCGAAGCGCCATGGGCTTGAACAAGGACACGCAAGGGCGGGGCGAACCCGTAAACCACAATACCGTACCCCCTGGTGTCCAGTGAACAACGAGGGACGCAGTCGTTTCGCTGCGAGTTTTGAGCGTCCTATGCATACAAAGAGCATCGTCTGCCGGGCGATCCGGACTGCCTCCGGCTCCATGCGACCGCAGCAGCTGCCGCATCGCCGTCAGGCTGGCGCCCTGCTCGGCCAGGAAACGGTTGGAAAACCCATGCCTCTCTTCGCCGTGGGCAGCGGCTGTCGCCGCGGGGTCTTCGTAGCGATCCTTGAAACTGAAGATTCCCTCTGTCTTCGGATCGGCCAGGTGGTAATCGTCCGTAATGGAATACGCGTTGGAAATGGCGGCGGCTGTCGTGACGCGCCGAGCCACCCACCGGCGTCCGACGGTTTCCATGATATAGGCCTCCGTAGCGTCCTTAATCATGAACGAGTTATGATAGTAGAGCGGTTTGCGGTAGCCACCGCTGCCGCCCTGGCCAAAGACCTCCAAGAGCTGCGCAGCAAACTCCACACCTTCTGCAGCGGAAGCAGCATTGTGCAGGGTAAGCCGCAGAATGTCCATACCCAGCAGCCCATCAACAGGCACAGGCTCCTCCGAAAACACAGCCTCATTGCCGATGGCCACACCATGCTGGTTCACACCCATTTCTGCCCCCCACATCCAAACTGGGCGCGAGATGACCGCCCAGTAGGGGTGAGCAAATTGGGTAAAAGCCTCGCGCAGTACCGGTAGGTTGTGCTGAACATATCCGTCATGAAGCTCTATATAAGGTTGCTCGGTAAATTCGAGTTTTGGATCGAGAGAGACCTCCAGCACCTGACGTTCAGCTGCTTCCCGGTCAGAATTCTTGCCAAAGAGCGACTCTCGCGATCCTTCGCTTTGACAAAACACGACGGCTGTATCACACACAGGCAGAACCCCCTTGTCCGCTCCGTTCTTTTCGGGACTGGGGTAGTTTTTCCACAAATCCGATAGATTATCCTTCTTTTGCCTTGGCGGCCGTGTTAACGCTTCGTGTATGAGTGAACAGCATCCCGAAGGAACACAGCCATTCCTTCGCCGTGCTGATCGTAATGCCTGCGGAACCGTTCATCATCCACATACATCTGCGCTAAGCCGGCGTGAGCGTTTTTGTCGTAATGTCCCCAAGCATGTTCCAACCAGCGGTGATGGAGACGGACTGCTCTTTGGGCTGCGGGGCCCGTGGGATCACCGGACTTCATAGCTGTCTCTAGAGCACTGATGATGTCGGTTCCGAGCTTCTCGAATTCAGCATACTGGGATTCCGACATATTGAGAAATGCTTTGTTAGAGCGGTCTGCTGCTTCATTCCCGTACTTCTCTCGCACTTCATCTCCGTATTCGCGTTCATTGTCATCAACCAACTTCTTCTTAAAGCCAGCGAATTTCTCTTTATCCAGCATGGCTTTTCCTCCTTCTTTGACTCGCAGTGTTTGGTCGACAGTAGCCAGAAGGCGTTCGATCCGCCGTTTCTGCTCAGCTAAATGGCTGCGGTGTTGGCGAAGCGCCGCCATCTCGTCAAAATGTGGTGAGTCCAAAATGCCTTTGATCGTGTCTAACGGCAGCTCCAATTCCCGCAGGAAAAGGATCTGCTGGAGGCGATCCACCTCGTCGACGCCGTAGAGACGATAGCCTGCCTCTGTGGTCTCTGCAGGCTTGAGCAGGTGAATGCTGTCGTAGTAGCGGAGCGTGCGGCCGGTGACTCCCGCCAAGGTGGCAAGCTGCTGTACCGTGTAGTACATGTGTGTGACCTCCTTTCGAGACAATTGTAACCCTTGACGTTACGTCAATGTCAAGCGATTTGTCTTTTTGATCGTTTTGGACCAAGTCGGCAGAAGACCATCCCTCGCGGACCTGGTCCGCGGATCGGCTTGCAATTGAACTCAATTAGAAGTACAATGATAATGACTGACTGTCAGTCATTTATCTTCGAGGTAGGTGTTGGTATGGATCGTCCAAAACCCAAACGTGCAGCCATCTTAGAGGCGGCTATCCAATGCTTCCGGGATAACGGTTTCGCGGGTACAACGGTAGCACAAATCGTTCAGAAAGCAGGCGTCGCCCAAGGCACTTTTTACCTGTACTTCGCGACGAAGCGGGAGTTGGTTCCCGGAATTGCGGATACGATAATCCAAGAACAGCTGCGCCGTCTCAACGCCAGGCCCCAAGAAAGCATCGCGTCCCTCTCCAATCTACTCAAAACCCTTGTCGATGTGACCTTCAGTATCACCGATGAGTATCGTGAGCTAATCACCTTCT
>SLOG01000297.1 GCA_007132635.1 Limnochordia bacterium | reverse complement strand
GCCATGCAGGTCTTCAAGGAGTCGCCGATAATGTTTAGGTGCCCCATTTTCCGTTTCGGTTTGGCCTCTGCCTTTCCGTAAAGATGCAGTTTGCAGCAACCGTCGAAGTGCGGCAGACAGCGGAGAACAGTGTCTAGGTGTTCTCCTAGAACGTTATACATGACTGTAGGCGTGTGGATAAAAGGATCACCCAGCGGCAAACCGCAGATGGCGCGCACATGCTGCTCAAACTGGCTGGTACTGCAGGCCTGCATCGTGCAGTGTCCAGAGTTGTGCGGTCGTGGTGCCATCTCATTGACCAAGAGGGTCCCATCTTCCAGCAGAAAAAGTTCAACAGCTAGAAGACCGACCAAATCCACATGGTCGGCTAGAATGGCGGCTAAGGTTTTGGCGGCGTGCTGCACCCTTGCATTGACCCGAGCTGGTGCCAGTGTGATAGCGAGGATGCCTTCTCTGTGGATATTCTCCACCACGGGAAAGGATCGAATTTCGCCTGCGGCGCTCCTTGCGACAATCACTGACAGCTCTTTGAGAAAGGGAACGTAACCCTCAAGCAGATACGGTCCTGCGGTCAGCTGCTTGCGGATATCCGCCGATTCACTTCTCTTCTCGATAAAATACTGCCCTTTGCCATCGTAACCACCGCTGATAGTCTTAAGGACTGCGGGTAACCCTATCGCGTCTAGGGCGTCTTCGAGATCCGAACCGTTGCGCACGAATTGAAAAGGAGCGGTCTGCAGCCCGGCAGCCTGTGCAGTTTCTTTTTCCCGAAGTCGATTCTGCGTAATACGCAGGAGCTCAGTCCCCTGCGGCAGATAGTGGCTGCGGCTGAGTGTCTCGGTGAGCTCAGCACTGATGTTTTCGAACTCGTATGTCAGCACATCGGAGAGCGCAGCGAGTTCTACTGCTGCTTCTAGGTCGTCAAAAGCGCCGACAACCTGACAGTCAGCTACTTGGCCGCAGGGACTGTCGGACGTTGGATCAAGAACGGCAATGCGGTATCCCATCTCCCGCGCTTTCAAAGCGATCATGCGGCCCAGCTGCCCCCCGCCCAAGATGCCGATTGTCTGAGGAGGCTCAACGGTTTTACTGTTCATAGTCGGCCAGATCCGCTTGGCTTAGAATCTCTTCGCGAATCTGCTCTCTCCTTTCAGTCAAGCGCTTCCGCACTGCGAGATTATGCGTTCCCAGAATCTGAGCAGCCAGCAAGCCGGCATTCGTCGCACCGGCGCGTCCAATGGCAACGGTAGCTACCGGTACTCCGCCGGGCATTTGGACAATGGAGAGCAGGGAGTCCAGCCCGTTGAGCGAGGAACTCTTGACTGGAACACCAATGACTGGCAGTACGGTTTTTGAGGCGATCATGCCAGGTAGATGGGCAGCGCCGCCCGCACCAGCGATAATCACGTGAATTCCTCGTTCGATGGCCGTCTCTGCATAGGAAAACATGGCATCCGGTGTCCGATGGGCACTCACAACGCGTCTTTCGTAGCGAACACCAAGATCGTCTAATACAGCACAGGTGTGCTTCATCGTATCCCAGTCTGAGGTGCTTCCCATCACAACACTGACCTGTGGTTGATCCATGAAGTTATGACCTCCGTCGTCTGCGGTGTTTGAACAAAAAAGGCCCAAGAGGGGCAGGTCCCTTACGCAAGAGAAACCTACCCGCCTGGGCTTTTATCCCTTCGGTGTAGTACAGACGGCCTCCCGCATTGAGCTGCAGCAAGTTCTGTACCAGAATCGCTTGGACCGCACACCGGCCCTAGATTCTCTTTCCCCGTAGTCCAAGGATTCCCGGTCCTTGGGTAGAAACGCCCGGGCCATATTCCCGGAATTATACGAGGCTCGCAAATTTAGTCACTTTCAGTCTAACAAATCACTTCCGGATAGTCAACGCACCTCCCGAAACGGCTCACATTCTTAACCATTTGTTTCAAAAAGGGAAACTATACTGTGTTAACGCGAGTTCGTCGCGAAGGGTACGGATATCGGCTTGCAGACTTGCATTCAAGGGGATACCGCCCTGACGGCGCGCTTGCTCGCACTCGTATTCCTTTTCACCTGCCGTAAAGATTCGTTCATGTCCTGGTGCCTTCTCGGCTGCACGCAGACTACGAAGAATGTCACCGGTGGTCTTCTTGAAGTCAGCCAGTTCAGTGAAAGCTTCGATGGAAATCGCGATGAAAAAGTGACCTAAGCGATGCGGAACATTTTTACCGTTTTCCTCTCCACTGAGGGCCCAGAGAAAAGCCCCGCTTTGGAGGGCAGCCGACAGAATCTCGACCACCGTTGAGTAACCGTACCCCTTGTGACTGCCCGTCTCTTCAGAAATCCCGCCCAGGGGTGTAAGGGCAGCGAGCCCCCGGCCAAAGTCTTGGAGAATCGCCGAGGTATCGGTTCGATACTGGCCATCCTGGCCGACAACCCAGCCTTCCGGAACGTCACGCCCCAACCTTTCATAGACCTCCACTTTGCCTCGCTGTGCTGTCGACGTGGCGCAGTCCAAGACAAACGGGAATGCTTCATCACTGGGCATGGCAAAGGTCAATGGGTTGGTCCCCAGCATATTCTGAACGGAAAACGTGGGCGCCACCGATGGGCGTGCGTTGGTACCGGTGACTCCTATCATGCCGGCCTCAGCAGCCATCATAGCGTAGTAGCCGGCAATTCCGTAGTGGGTTGAATTGCGGACAGCGGTCATGCCCATACCATAAGTAGCCGCCTTGTTTACAGCCAAGGCCATCGCCTGTTTGCCGATGACGTGGCCTAGACTGTGGTGACCGTCAATAACTGCCGTCGTTGGACCTTCGCGGACCACTTCAAACTGCGTTTTTGGGTTAATGATACCATCCTGCAGACGATTATAGTAAATGGGTTTAAGTCGACTGATTCCGTGCGATTCGATTCCCCGCAGATCCGACGCCATTAAAACCTCGGCGGCGGTCTGTGCATCATGTTCATCTACGCCGCAGGCAAGGAAGACGTCTTTCATAAAATCCTGTAAGACTTGGTAGTCCACGTGAACGACATCAGTTTGGGCCATGTTCTTCTCCCTCTTCTCTTGTAGATTATTCCCGTATTGCAGGATTATGCAGTTCTATGACCAATTCCTCTTTTGAGGAACAAAAACGGGCACACTGTTTTCACGTATGAGGGGGGTTCATGTTGAAGTACAGAGTATTGGGCAGGACTGGCTACGAAATCAGTGAGATCAGTTTCGGGGCCTGGGCCATAGGAGGCTCTTGGGGAACCGTCGATGACAGTGAGTCACTGGACGCGCTGCGGCGAGCCATTGAGCTGGGGATCAATTTCATTGACACGGCGGATGTCTATGGCGATGGACGCAGTGAGACGTTGATCGCTAAGGTTCTTGCGGATTTTCCCCACGATAAGATTTACGTGGCTACTAAGGCAGGGCGTCGATTAGATCCGCACGCTGCGGATGGCTACACAGCGAAAAACCTTAGAGCGTTTGTCGAACGCAGTTTGACGAATTTAGGGGCAGAGACACTAGATCTGCTGCAGCTGCACTGCCCTCCCACGGACGTGTATTACACGCCCACAGTCTTTGAGGCTCTGGATGGGCTGGTGAAGGCCGGCAAGATCCGCCACTACGGTGTGAGTGTGGAGAAAGTGGAAGAAGGTTTGAAAGCTATTGAGTATCCGAACTTAGCTAGTGTTCAGATCATCTTCAACATGTTCCGCCAACGGCCCATGGAACACTTTCTCAGTGAGTCGCAGAAGCGCCAAGTAGGCGTGATCACAAGGGTGCCTTTAGCCAGCGGCCTTCTAACAGGGAAACTCAACCGCGATTCGGTTTTCGCTGACGACGACCACCGCAGTTTCAACCGCGCCGGTCAAGCGTTTGACCGCGGAGAGACGTTTGCCGGTGTCGATTTCGAACGAGGTCTAAAAGCCGTCGACGAACTCAAGCGGTTGGTTCCTAGCGGATTTTCGCTGACCCAGATGGCTCTTCGGTGGATTCTCCAGTTTCCAGAAGTGAGTTGTGCCATTCCGGGGGCAAAGCGCCGTAGTCAGGTGGAAGATAACGTGCGCGCTTCTGACATGCCGAAGCTGTCACCTGAGACCATGCAGACGGTCTACGAGATCTATGATGAATATGTTCGGAGTGATGTTCACCATCGTTGGTAGGATCTAACCAGCAAGGGAACGCTCTTTGAGGGCATCCCCTTGCTGGTTTTATTCTCTCGGGCAAATTGTTATATCTCCCGGGTAAACAGTTTCTGGCTAAATCGATCCAAGGACCGAAAGTCGGGGATTTCGTAGCGGTTGCCGTCGATATCCCTGATCACAATGTGGTTCTCACGGATGAACCGTACATTTCTTCGCTTGCCGACCACCTCGAATCTTCGCGTACCCTTTTCTGTCTGAACCTTCCATAGATCCGAGCCGAATTTCTGTTCGATGGACTCGATAGCTGTGATGCGCGGGATAAAGTACGACTTGGAGAGTTCCTCCTCAATCACACGACGAGATGAGTCGTCCAACTGCTCGAGATCTCGAATAATCCCTATCTCATGGTCGTCGCTGTCCGTGAGCTGGACAAATGAGCGTCTGTCCGTGATGGGAAACATCAGCGAGACCCGCAGTTTCTTGGTAATCGTACCCTTGCTCCGGTCGCGAATAGCCACGTGATGGGTTTCATCAAAAAACAGATCGATGCTGTTTGGGTCCAGAAGGTTGATGTCGCGATCGCTTACTGCTTGGCCTTGCGAGCGATCTGACGGGAACTCCTGCATCATTTGTCATCCTTTCTCATCAACCGACATCTTGGATTTTCTCGGTATCGACCATATTTTGGCGCGCTACCTCCGACTGCATAGTGACCAGCTTGGCGAACTCGCCGTCCTTGTCCATCAGTTCGGCGTGCGTACCTTCCTCTACGATACGGCCGTTGTCCATCACGATAATCCGATCCGCATTTTTCAGTGTAGAGAGGCGGTGCGCGATGGCTATCGTTGTGCGGTTTTCAATCAACCGATCGATAGCGCCTTGGATAAGCGACTCGGTCACTGTATCGACAGCAGAGGTTGCCTCGTCTAGGATTAGGATCTTGGGGTTGCGCAGTATGGCGCGGGCGATGGAAATTCGCTGTTTCTGCCCACCGCTAAGTCCTGTACCTCGTTCGCCTAGTACCATGTCGTACCCATCAGGGAACTTGCTGATAAACTCATGGGCGTTGGCCATTCTCGCCGCCCAGATGATCTCCTCAGGGGTGGCGTCGGATTTTCCATATCCAATGTTTTCGGCAATCGTCGCGTGAAACAAGAACGGCTCCTGCAGTACCACTGACATTTGGTCTCGTAGTGAACGGATCTCGATATCGTTAATGTCAATGCCGTCCACGGAAATCGTACCTTCCGATACGGGGTAAAACCGGGAGAGCAGGTTTATGAGAGTCGTCTTTCCCGAACCGCTTGCGCCTACAAGGCCAATCATCTCACCAGGTTGAATACGCAGGCTCACATCATCCAGCACTTTTTCGCCTTTATCGTATTCAAATGTAACGTGTTCAAACGCGATCTCCCCATTGATCTCTCCTAACACTTGGGGCTTATCTGCATCGGGGCGTTCCTGCTGATTATCTAGGATCTCAAAGACGCGCTCGGCAGAACTGGCTGCCTGCTGCAGCATACCTGTCAGTTGGCTGAGCCGCTGCACAGGACCGTACATCTGCCAGAGAAGGTTTGTAAACAGCATCAATTCACCTAAGGTAATCGTGTTCATTGTAGGGTCGGCCATGCCCTGGATGACAAGACGTCCTCCATAACCCCATATGGCCATGATCCCGAAAGCGATGACAAAGCCAATAGTAGGATAGAACGTATGGTTCATGGTGGCAGCGAGCAGGACAACATTGTAGAACTCCTGCTGCTTATCGGTAAAACGCTCCACCTCGTTGCTCTCCCGGCCAAATGCCTTGACCACTCGGATTCCCGGCAGGGTGTCGCCAAGGATTGCATTTAACTCGGCGGCTCGTCGTTGGATCCGATGCCACACTTTGCGGATGCTCTTGTTAAAAATGACTGTGGCAACAAAAACGAATGGAATAGGCAGGAGAGCAATGGCCGCCAACCGAAAGTTGGTTATCATCAAGAACGTACAGATGACAATCACAGTAAAAAACTGGACGACGACATCTTGAAGGCCTTGCGACAGGAAGTTCTGCAGTTGGTTGACATCACCTATTACACGCGACATGATAGAACCAGTTTGGCGCCGATCGAAGAAATTGACCGAAAGACGCTGGAGATGGTCGTACAAGTGGGTCCGCAGGTCAAACAAGACCTTCTGTCCCAGTACTGCGGTCAAATACCCTTTTGAGCCGTTTACGAGGGCACTGAACCCAAAGGCAAGTACGAGGGCAAGAACCATCCATGGGATGAGGTCCAACCGCTGAGCCATGATTACATCATCGACCATGACTTGCGTAAGCATCTGAGGCGTCATCTGGAAAATGGTGCCCGCCAAAGCCAAAGCGAGTGTTATGACTGCGGTCTTTTTATACGGCATGACGTACTGCAGGATCCGCATGAAAGTCTGGCGTTTCTGAATGCAGGTGGGACACACCCGAATATCGACCGGAATACTCTTCCCGCAGCGGATACAGCGGTTTATGTTGGTCTGTTCTCCAGACTCTTCAACCTCCTCTAGTTCTAAGGTCCCGCCGCTATGGCCTGCGGCTTCCTGCAGAGCTTTTCCTACCCGGCTCATGATGTCGGCGTGCGAACGAGAAAAACGCAGCAGATCGACAACGCCTTGCTCTACAGCCACTTCGATCACACCATTGCCGTACAGGTGGCGAACGATAACTGAACGCAGCTCGGCCAAACGGAATCGATGGATCACAGGCGTTTCTTTGGCTGGTTCGATGACATGCACTTGCTCATCCCAAACAATAAGCCAGCTCTGCCCGTAACGCCCATCAAGCGTCATGTCGCTAGGCACCGACAGTTCTGGCTCCACCGGTATGTTAGTGCTGCCTGTCAACTGTTCTCGCACGTCTCTGGGAAGCCTCTGCTGGAGGTCCTTATCACGTGCAGGCATTGCTTGGATTTCGCCGCTGTCTTCGTCCATGAGTACAACTTCCTCCCCTCATACCAGCCCTACACTGGTAATCAATGCTAGTGTACTAGCTTCGGCGGACAGATTCAAACTGGAAAATCGCTGCCTAACGCGGGAGTCTCCTCTAAGGCGGCACAGCTGGTCATTAGCTACCTATAACTCCTCTTTTGTACGTATTTCGCTACTATATTGCCGAGGATGAGAAATTTACTAGCCTCATCCCTGGATCACGGCATGGTTACCCCTGTCTTCTAGGGGCGCAGACGATTGTCGAATACTACTGAAGAGCAGAAACCCGAGACAGGGAGGCGGGCGACCATATGACGCGCATGGTTCCTATAACGGTACTCAGTGGATTTTTGGGCAGTGGCAAGACAACCCTACTGAATCGAATTTTACATCTGCAAACGGATGAACGGATTGGTGTTGTCGTTAACGAATTTGGCTCCGTTGGTGTCGACAGGCACCTCATTGCTGTCCAGCAGGATGGCCTTATCGAGCTGACGAACGGGTGTATCTGTTGTTCGGTGAAGGAAGACTTGCTTCAGACGCTGATCGGTATGGTTGAGCGAAAACCGGTCGTCGAGCGCATTTTCATTGAGACAACAGGTATCGCTGACCCGGCGGCTCTCATTTCGACATTTCTGCATCCGTCTCTTGAGGTCTGCACTATACTTGATGGGTTGATCACTCTTGTTGACTGCGAAAACTGGCACCGTATTGCATCCGTTCCGGAGGCAGTGGCACAGGTACGGACCGCTGACATTATTCTCCTCTCGAAAACGGATCTTGCGTCAGAAGGCGATGTAGAGAAAACGGAGCAGCACATCCTAGAGCTAAACGCACACGCTCGAGTGGGTCGCGTCGCATCAGACGAATGCCTTGCTGAAATCATCCTTGGGTCTGGATTGCGGCGAGTCAATCTGGAGGCAGACTTGACAGTAGATACCGAAACCATTTGCTCCCCGCACCCTTTCCATTGCGAAAGACCTCGAGGCAGGACTCGCAGCTTGCGCTGTACAGACAACAGAACCTTTCTGGCGGCGGTGGTTTCACCGTGTATAATCTACCACTGCAGGAGCTCCAACTGCTGACAACTGTGTTTCTAAGTGTCTTCGTCGAGGCGCTTCCCTTTCTTCTCGTGGCTGCCGTCACATCCGGCCTGATTGAGGTCTTTTTGTCCAAGGAAATGATAGCTCGTTGGCTGCCAAGAAACGCAGCCGTGCTTGTGTTGGTGCGGCGGCATCCGAGGCTTCTTCAAGGCCGTCGCTCTGCTTTCCGTCTGCTCAGAAGCCGACGCGTTTGTGGCTGCCAGCTTCACCAGCAGCTTTCCCCCTGGTGCGGTGTTTTGGAGTTATCCAATTTGTCTCTCCCGCCCTGCAGAGACAACCTCTTCCGCGTGCCATGTTGACTGTACTCGCCATACCCCTCGTCCTTGGGTATTTTGTGCCGCCCCAGCCACTGATGTCAAGCGTTGAAGTGACGGGCTTCGCCGCCCCCACCCCCAGTTTGCCGGTGGGCGCCTTTCTTCTGGCTCGACTGATCGTCACCTGTCACGCGGCTCATGCCCAGGTCGGTGGACTCATTGTGCTTGCGGAAGACCTGGGCTAGATAACAGCCGACCAGTGGGTTGAGGTTCAAGGTACACTCGCCTTGGGGACCTTCGACGGCCATGAAACCCTCTTTCTCATGGCAGACGAGATTGTTTTCGTGCCGCAGCCTCGGGACCCGTACATTTGGTATCTCTATTGGTACGTGAGTTCTTGACTGCTAATTCTGTGGGCGCAGATAGGCAGAGAAGGCGGCGGATTATCGGGACGTCCGCCGGGGCAAATTGGAGATCTCTAAGGGACGGAATCGACGCCCAACGCGCAGCGTCGTGTACTCGCAGGTCAAAGTGCCGCTGTAGAGGCACTGCCCAGTAAGCACACAACTCAATGGTTGCGAAAGCGTATTCGTGCGTTACTTGGCTGAAGTAGGCACCGACCTTGACCGCAAGCGCCAGCTCTTCCTGGAGTTCCCGGACAAGGCATTCTTCCGCAGACTCGTTGTTTTCCAGTTTGCCTCCGGGGAATTCCCAATGCCCTCCTAGCGTTTGTTCTGGTGGACGACGGGCAATCAAAAGACACCCGTCGTCCCTTGTTATTAACGCGGCAGCTACCACCAAATGGGGTTTCAGCACTGTTTCAAACCCATGCCGGTAAGCGGTACAACGACTCGTCCTGGCCGCGGCGGATGTTGCGCGAAGTACTCGACAGCGCCGGCTGGTGCCACGGCCGCTGTTTTCTCCACAAACAGGCCCATCGCCCCAAGCTGCCGCCATGCATTGTCGACAGCGGTATCGTCGACGGTGAGCACAGTACCGCCGCTAGCGCGTATAGCATCAACGATACTGCTTAACCGGGCGGGCTTCTGCACTGCGATGCCTTCGGCGATGGTGGGCTTGAGTTCCTGTCCTGGCAGGCGATGAAACCCGCTGTAGATTGGAGCACAGCTGCTGCTCTGAACAGCGACGAACTTAGGCAGCCATCCTTCGGCAGCAAACCCTTGATACAGCCCTAGCAGAAGTGTACCATTGCCGACCGGAGTGACGATATACTGCACCTTCGGGCACTGCCGGATGATTTCGGGTACAATGGTCTGTGTGCCCGCAAAAAACAAAGGATTGTATACGTGGGATGCATAGTAGGTCGTCCGAGCTGCCTGCTCTACGGCTTCGGCGGCCGCGTCACGAGGCCCTGGTACACGCTGAATCTCTGCACCATACGCCTGGATCTGCTTTGTCTTTCCGGATGATGTGCTGGTGGGTACGAATATCCGGCAGCGGATGCTGGCAGCAGCGGCGTAAGCAGCTATGGAAGCTCCAGCGTTTCCAGACGAGTCTTCTACAATCTCGCTAATACCCCATGCCTGTAGACAACCGATCAAAGCTCGGGCTCCACGGTCTTTGAACGAACCCGATGGCATCATATAGTCAAGTTTTAGCTCCATGGGGACTCCCGAAAGGCTCCGCGGGACTACGGGAGTCTCAACTTCACCTAACGATAACTCGGT
>SLOG01000386.1 GCA_007132635.1 Limnochordia bacterium | reverse complement strand
CTCTAAGTTAATGCCAAACAGCGCCTGCTGCTGCATAGGAGTATCGGCCAGATAAGTGTATGACAGGTCTTCTACGATTATTGACATAGGAAACTCACCATCTCATCAACGGTTAGTATGTCATTGGGTACAGCATATCCCTCATCATGCAGTTTCCTAGCTAACGCCGTCACCTGTGGTATGTCCATGTGTAAGGAAGCCAGCTCCTTAGTCTGGGTAAACACCTCGCGAGGAGTCCCAGACAGAGCGATTCGCCCATCTTCCATGACGATGACACGATCAGCCGTTATCGCCTCCTCCATGGAGTGGGTGATATGAAGAATCGTAATCCCTTCGTCGCGGTTAAGCCGATGAATGGTATCCATAACCTCAATACGTCCCACAGGATCCAGCATGGCTGTTGGTTCATCCAACACGATGCACTGCGGGCGCATGGCAATCATTCCAGCAATGGCTACGCGCTGCTTTTGACCGCCTGAAAGCTGATGAGGTGAGTGCAGACGATACTCTGTCATGTCTACCACCTCCATGGCCTCCTCCACACGGCGACGGATCTCTGGGGAGGGAACTCCAAGATTCTCTGGTCCAAACGCAATGTCCTCTTCGACAGTCGTCGCCACCAACTGGTTATCAGGATTCTGAAAGACCATTCCGACTCGCTGGCGGATATCCCAGACCTTTGCTTCATCGCGAGAGTCGATTCCATCAACGACAACTCGACCTTTGCTAGGTAGAAGCAAGGCGTTAGCATGCTTTGCTAGTGTTGATTTACCCGAGCCATTATGCCCCAAAACTACAACGAATTCTCCGCGCGCGATAGAGAGAGAGACCTCTTTTAAAGCCTCCCACTCCCGCTCGCTGCCCTTGGCATAGGTGTGACTCACACTCTCAAAGCACAACAACCCGGTTGACACCCTGATCAACTCCTGTGGGACTTGAAATTCTGCCCTCTAACGCAGAACGCAGAGGCATACCCTCTGCGACCTGACAAATCTACACCCACTCAATAATCGCCATCGGTGCGGCATCACCACGACGCGGGCCCGCTTTGACTACCCTCGTGTAACCACCGTTGCGAGCACCATATTTGGGTGCCAGTTCGTCGAACAACCGCTTCACGGCGTCAGGCTGCAGAAGAAAGGCTGCCGCCTGTCTCCGAGCATGCAGATCCCCGCGTTTACCCAATGTGACCATCTTATCCGCTAAGGGCTTAATCGTCTTGGCTTTGGCTTCAGTTGTCTCGATCCGGCCCGCCAAAACCAATGAAGTTACCAGACTGCGCAGCAGAGCGCGGCGGTGACCAGAAGTGCGGCCAAGTTTGCGTTTCCTCATCTTGCTCACCTACCTTATTCGTCAGATTCTCGAAGGGACAGCCCCAAAGCTGCCAGTTTCTCTTTGACCTCCTGAAGCGACTTCTTGCCAAGATTGCGGACCTTCATCATGTCCTCTTCACTTTTGCGGGTCAGTTCTTCCACCGTATTGATTCCCGCTCGCTTCAAGCAATTGTACGACCGCACAGACATATCCAGTTCTTCAATGGTCATGTCCAGCAGCCGATCCATACCTTCTTCTTCTTTCTCAACCATGATCTCTACGTCACTAGCTGCCTCCGTCAAATTCCTGAACAGCTTTAGGTGTTCAATAAGAATCTTCGCAGCAAGACTGACAGCCTCATCCGGACCAATTGAACGATCCGTCCAGACTTCGAGGATTAGTTTATCATAATCAGTCACCTGACCAACACGAGTATCCTCGACAGAGAAATTCACCTTAGAGACAGGCGTGAAAATCGAATCCACAGGGATAAGTCCGATGGGATGCTCCGGCGCTTTGTTGCGTTCAGCAGACACATAGCCGCGGCCTCGCGCCACGGTTATCTCCATACTGAAAGGCGTATCTCCCTGCAGCGTCGCAATGTGCAGATCAGGATTGAGAATCTCAACAGTTGATGAGTCTGCCTGGATATCACGAGCCGAGACTTCACCATCACCATCAGCCTCAAGCCTCATAGTCACGGGCTCGTCGGTATACAGACGGACAAGAAGCTTCTTGAGGTTCAGCACGATATCCACAGTATCCTCCATGACGCCCGGTACCGTGGAAAATTCGTGCAGCACACCGTCAATTTTCACCGATGTAACGGCGCTTCCGGGAAGCGACGACAGGAGGATTCGCCGCAGGCTGTTGCCCAATGTGGTGCCGTAACCGCGTTCCAGCGGCTCGACAACAAATCGACCATACTCCTCGGTCATTTCTATCTGTTCGATGCGTGGCTTCTCTATCTCAATCATTAGCCCAAAGCACCCTCCTTCTGGAATGCACAGACACAAAGCTGCGGATAGTCCTTGTCAATCGTCCACAGCCTAAGGACTCGAACCTTAAGAGGTTCACTGGGTGCGAGTTCACTACCTCGAGTAACGCTCGACGATAAGATGCTCTTCAATGGGGATATCCAAAGCTTCTCTGGTCGGAAGGGACTTAATGCGGCCTTCCACTTTCTCAGCATCAAATTCCAGCCATTCCGGAACAGT
>SLOG01000165.1 GCA_007132635.1 Limnochordia bacterium | reverse complement strand
CAAATCTGCCAATCTTTCATACAGAATTGTTTATTATCCCGACTGAAATCATGGCTAGCATATAAATACAGTTTATTCTCAAAAACATGAATATGAGGATCACATACTCCCATTTTGGAGATAATTGGGTTTTTCTTACTTATAACTGTTTTTTTATCCATAGCTTCTCATCCTGTCTATTTAGATTTGTCACATCCACAACTGATTCTCCCTTGATATCAACTGCCTTCTAGACTCATCGCTTTCCCCATGTCTCTACACAGCTGACTAACTCACAGCGAATACCCTTGCTCTGTCGGTGACTTCGCACTTGACCACGTCCGTTATGCGTTCCTGTGACTTCGTCTTCGTTCCCCAGCCACATGATACCGAGATGGGAAGACCCTCCACGCTTTCTGCGGTCATCGACCGCTGAATCCGTTTCGTCAGTTGTGCAGCTTGTTCGTCATTCAAGTGAGGGATCAAGATAGCAAATTCATCCCCGGAGTGATCAAAGAGGTCTCGGGACACTCGCTCGTTCACCGGGGCTGCTGCCGAAAACGTGACCAACCTGTAGGTTGCCATCATCAGTACGATCATCGTATGCCATAGACCGAAATGCAGTTGTCACTGGAAGAACTGAATGCTTCCTCGTGCCAGCTCCCAAAGCGTTCTTTCAGGCGCAGGCCTGCTATGCGTGCCATCAGATCAAGCTCGGCCGGCCATGCATAACGCTGGGCCACAGGATTGAACTTAACTCCGTCCCCCGAGAGTGTTACATGGTTTTCTTCCAGCATTTGTTTGGCTGCATCGTGGCACAGTAGGTCTAATCGTACTCGGTTGACCTCAATGGCCTCCGCTTGCACGTACTGATTGTCTTGCAGCCGATAAAGAAACGCAGGCACAAAGGCTTCCACAACAAATACTCCATCACCGGTCAGATGCGCAGCAGCGTTTTCAAAACATCTGACCTGTTCTTCTTGGGACAAGACATTAAACAGAGTATTAAAGACAACATAGACCAAGGCATACTTCCGAGGCATCACCGTATCGACAAAACTACCCATCACAATGCTAATATCTTCACCGCCCTGCTGGGTGCGCAGTCTTTCGATCATATGAGGAGAAATATCATTGCCATCAACTGAAATACCTGCGGCGGTCAACGGTAGTGCTATTCTGCCTGTCCCAATCGCCCATTCCAGAGCAGGGCCGTCATGCGCGCGTTCTTTAAGAAACCGAACGGCGGCTTCTTCATCTCCTCGCTTGAAATCGACATAGTTTGCGGCGGTGACGCTATCAAAACTGTCTGCTGGTTTATAGTCTTTCATTGGCGTCTTCTCCTTTTTTATGTTTGCAGCCCTCCTGGGCCTCAATGTCGATTATCCGTTGATCGCATACGCCTCCATTGTGCAGAACTCCGTCCAGTGTTACAAGAAGACGATATTGGCCTTCTTCATGAAACGTTCCCTCTCGTCTTTCAAAATCGTTGGATTTCACCGAGAACCTGGGCCGCAAGACAATCTTCGCCATTGCCACATCTCTTTCCTATGGTCGAATAGCCGGCGTCTCCAATCCAATCTTATCCGCTCTCAAACCAAAACCCAGTTAAACTACGCCAGCACTCCAACACAATCCCATCAACAGAATAGGCTTCCCTGTGGTATGCAGACGCCTCAGGAATGGGGCGCAGGAAGTCTGCCAGAGAAGAGCGAAGTGTGAGACGTATAAACTGGACAGCATGAGTTCTGGGGAGGACAGTCGTATGCAGCAGATTCGCAATATCCCGGCTGTTCCCATATTGAAGTGGCTGACCGCTGCTTTATTGTTGGGAGCCGCCGGCGGCTTGTCAGCCATACTCCTGCAGAAGAGTATCGGCTCTATCCAAGGCTTCACAAGCCAGCTTCCCCTATGGCTGGCCCCTTTCATCGGGAGTCTCCTTGCCTCGCTTATCTTCCGCTATGACGACTTGGCCCGGGGTTTCGGCGCGAACCACTATATCCATTCGGTTACCTTTCGGCGGGGCGAAATGCGGGAATCCACATTGTTCACTAAGTTCGCAGCAACCGCCCTTACTATCGGATTTTGGGGCAGCGGTGGACTGCAGGGCCCGCTGTTGGTCATCGGCGGTAACATCGCCAATATACTGACAAAACACGGGGTCTTGAAGCAGCTATTTCACCCCGATTACCTGAGGCTTCTCAGTATCTGCGGTGCGGCTGGAGCCATAGGCGCGAATCTTCGAGCCCCTTTCGGCGGCGGCCTTTTTGTAGTGGAGATCCTGTATCATTCATCGTTACGCCTCTCCACCCTGGTCACGGCCGTAGTATCCTCGTGCGCAGGCTATGCCGTCTACCACCTGGGGGTTTCTCCAGAACCTGTATTCGACTTTCCAAACTATGCCCCGGCCTTGCGAGACATTCCCTGGATCGTAGCAGCCAGCCTCGCAGCTGGTTTGGTTTCTTACGGGTTCATTTACGTTTTTAATGCTATTCGCTGGAGTTTCCAGCACGTTCGTTTAGGCACGCTGTGCCCTGTTCTTGGTGGCGCAATGGCGGGTACT
>SLOG01000286.1 GCA_007132635.1 Limnochordia bacterium | reverse complement strand
ATCGGTTTTTCATGAGAATCACCTCGATTGAGATCAAGACTTAGTCCTCAAAAGGAATCAACAAAAAGCCGCGAAACAGGCTGCGCCCGGGGAAGCTATCGGCTAAGGCTGTGTTGTCCCCGGATACAAGGGCGAGAAGATACGCGCCCTCGTGGTTGGCATCCATGTGCCGGGCCAGTTCGCTGAGGACTTCCTGCTCGAGTTCGCGAGGCCAGTTGATGGCCTCCCAGACAGCCCGTTCGTAGCGCCATGGATGGTTTGTGCGCCCGTGCTGCGGTCCAAGTTCGATCGATACCGCAAATTCCTGGTGAGGGCCCACGGAGTCCAAGGTGTAGTACCGTCCGTTCGCGTATAGGAACAGCCGCTCCAAACGAAACTGGCTATCATTGGTCACGACAAGCGACGCCGCTGTTTCGTCGGCGTCGTACTGCACAACGACTGGCATATCCATGAGATAGTGACTTCGCAGGCCTTTGGTCATTGGTAGCTGTTCTGTGGCGAAGTGCGCTGTAGTCTGCTGGCTTCTCACATGGATATCCGGTGTGTGACGGATGTTTCGGTGGGCGGCCTCTGACAGCTGGTAAAGGGTACCGGCCCTGCGGGGAAGCGTATAGGTGAGTCCTTCCTCCGCGTTAGCATAGAGGATAAGATGGCCATCAGTTACGGCCTTCGTGGCCTCGGGTCTTTTCGTTATGACGGCAGTTTCACTCAGTGTGGTGCGCGTTTGCAGCATGTCTTGACCGAATGCCCAATACGTGCTGAAGCCAAAGATGACGACGAAAAGCGGAAGTCCTAGCAGTAGAAACAGTTTATGATGACGCATACCCATGGCGAAGAGAAAAGGCACGACAACCAGCAAAACCAGCAGTGTCCCCGATATTACCGTGCGAGGTGTCGCTTCTATGGGTATCGAAAACAACATCAAGTGCACGAGTCGGTCCAGCTTCATGGGTGTCTGTAACGGATGCTGTCTGTAGGACTGCAGCAGTCCCGCCATAAACGGCTGCTTGCTTGGCCACTGGGTTAGGCTGAAATCCCGCGGGTTCAGCGCTAACACATACACGGTTCCCGCTTCATAACCTGTCCCTGTCAGCACGGGTTGACCGTCAGCTGTCAACAAGACCTGCTCGTTTGGAGCATCAAACGTCCACAGATTGATGGTCTGCATGTCTAAGAGCTCTTCGGCTATGCCAAAGGCTGTGAAATCCTCAAGACGGACGCGCCGAACTCGTTCGACGGGGACGAGATTTTGGAGGAAACTGGACGTGAAATTCCTTTCGGCAGCCGCAGCAGTCACGACGAGCGATCCACCCAAGGCAACCCACGAGGTGAGCGCAGCTTCTTGGTCTTCAGTGATTTGGCGCAGGTCTGCATCGTCAATGACTACGGCATCGACGGCTGAGAGAGCGGGCCAGTCTCGAGGAAGCGACGACGCCGAAGCATAGACTACCGTCCATGGTTCGTCTAACCCGAGGTTAACAAAGTCGAATCCGGCTCGCGAGTCACTGATAACTAACAGCTGTGGGCCTGTTTTGGCTAGATTTTCTATGCGTACGGATTCCTCGACTAGGGTTTGCCCTTCCGCGGTCATGCTAGCTCTAAGAGCCAGAAAACGGTTTTCCGTTATGAGGCTGGATATGGTAAAATCGGACACAGAGGCAGTCAACTCTTCTAAAAATGTCGGAATTGTGAGGGTGTACTGTTGACTGGTGTCAGCGGGTAAGTTGACTGGAAGCGAATAGTGCGTCGCTTCGTCAGTCCCTGGATTCTGTGCCGAAATCCGAAGCTCTCCGGAGAACGGAGGCCCTTCGTTCTCCACGGTAACCGAAAGGTAATACCAAGCGCCTTTGATAGTTTGACCGTCAAAGCCGGGTTCGATTCGAACGTTCAGCTTGTCGGCTGCGGCTGTGGAGAACGGAACGAAAAAGCCGACCAACAACGAAAGAAATAACGTAAAAATAATGGTTGGGCGTATCTTAAACACCCCCTCAGGAAGTATACTCTCAGTATAGCAGTTCAGTAAGGAATAGACAATTGTAGTGTCACATCGCCTGTCATCCTAGGATCGTACCTCAGGAGGTTGGTAAGAATGAGAATAGATGTCCCCCGGATCACGTCCACATTGGCTGGCATAATCAGCAGCGCTGTGGGTCTCATTTTATTCTTTGTGTTTCTCAATGTCATTGAGATGCGTATGCTGCGAGCCGGCTATCTTGAGGGCTCGGGAGTGTCGCAAGCATTTCGCACCATGCTGGGCGGACCTCTCGTTGTACTGCTCGCAATCGGCTGGCTTACCCTGGTTATTTTGAGTTTCGAGTACTACTACCGCGGGGCTAAAAAAGGCCGCTTAGTTCGGCATTTCGCCTTTATTTCAGCGATCGAGATGTTCTGCCTTCCG
This sequence comes from Limnochordia bacterium, assembly GCA_007132635.1. Lineage (GTDB taxonomy): Bacteria > Bacillota > Limnochordia > Darwinibacteriales > SLO01 > SLOG01. The sequence goes on along the minus strand of SLOG01000286.1, from coordinate 150 downwards.
TTGTTGGTTGTGCTCTATCAGGCTGCATTTCCCATAGGAATGATGTTTTCTGACTGGATGTTTGGTGCCTGCGGCGCTTTCTTGGGCGGTCTAGGGCTGTACGTGTATTTCGATGGTTGGTCGAGCCAGGAGGGTCAGCATGCATAAACT
>SLOG01000254.1 GCA_007132635.1 Limnochordia bacterium | reverse complement strand
CTCAGCTGCAAGAGTCTGCAGAGAACTGTGCAGTCTATCAAAGCCATCCAGCAGGCGTTTCTCCTGAAAACCACCGTAGGCCACCGTGACCTTCTGTTCCTGCACTGGCAGGACATCCATAAACTGCACGGCCTGTTCCTCCACTGTACGAAGCAGAGGGAGTACCTGCCAATCAATGCGCTGTAACAACTCTTGCTGGTCTGGTTCATCCTGAACGCGGCGACTGACACTCCGACGGATATTCGGGATGGCTCCTCTGTCGCTTCGTGATCGTCGAGCGAGCAGTCGCAATAAGCGCCGGACACGCATTAAAGATATTTGGCATCCGAAATAACTCGTGGCAACATCATCAATATGATGCGCTTCATCGAAGATGACATGTTTGTATGCTGGCAGCACGGCCATCTGTTCCCACCCGGCCGCCTGTCTAACACTGACATCTGCCAAAAGCAGATGATGGTTTACGATCAAGATCTCGGCTTCCTCCGCCTGTTTCCGCGCTAGAAAGAACGAGCACGAATCATAGTACTCGCAGCGAGCTCGCAAACACAAGTCCGGTTCAGCCTGTACATCCTCCCACAGCTCGGCATCAGCATAGTGGAAATCACTGCGGGACATGCTCTCCGCTTGACTTGCAGCAGACAGCATTTGCTGAAGATTCTGTTTACGAACGGATGTTTCATCACCGGACTGCAGAGCATCCGAAACGCGCAGCCAGCACGGGTAGTTCGACCAGCCTTTAACGACCGCAGCCGAAAACGAGAACCCCATACCCTGAAGTACAGGTATGTCGTTCCCAATGAGCTGCTCTTGGAGGTTGATTGTATTGGTAGAGATGACAACTCGTTCCTTATGCTCTTTCGCATAACAGACGGCTGGGTAAAGATACGCCATGGACTTGCCAGTGCCGGTTCCGGCCTCAATCATACCAATATGTCCACTCTCGAGCACCTGCCATACGATTTCAGCCATGCTCTCCTGTTCACTGCGATACTCAAATCCCTGGAGTTCCGCCAATCCCCCCCCACCTCGGAAGAACTCGGCCTGGAACATGGTTAACCACCTCGTTTATCAGCGAAAAAACCTACGGCTTCCTTGGCTGCCTCAATCATGATAGATATTCAAATTGAGTCTGACAACATCAGCCATCTTTGCAATTAACGATGAGTTGGTGGGTTTTCTTCCATCGTGCGTTAACCCACTCCCCAAGAGCTCACGCCGCACTTCTGCATCGCCATTTTCCCATGTCATCTCGATAGCATGCCGGATAGCTCTCTCCACTTGAGTCGGACTCGTATTATACCTCTTTCCAACTGCCGGATATAGTTCTTTGGTAATTCCATTGAGCCACGACGCATCCTGCACTACAAGGGTGACCGCTTCGATCAGATACCGGTAACCTTTGTAGTGAGAGGGCACCCCCATTGTCGAAAAGTGCTCGACCAGGCATCTTTGGATCTCCTGTCTTTCTGATTCAAAGTGAATGTTAGCCATACCGCTTGATGCTACTTGCTCGATCCGCCGCACTAGAGTCTCTAAGCGAAACGGTTTCATGAGGTAAAAGTCGACGCCGAGCTCGTTAGCCTTGGCAACAAAACTCTCCTGCCCGAATGCTGACATCATGATTACCTTTGGACGACTAGCACCTAGCCCACGAATCGCCTCCAGAACCTCAACACCGTCACTCGCCGGCATAACCAAATCCAAAAGAAGAACATCTGGTTCATGGTTTTGGATTGCTGCTAGCGCCTGCCTCCCCTCATAAACACAGCCCACCACTTCCATCTCCGGCTGCCGCGCCACGTATTCCTCCACCATGTGACAGAAATCCTGGTTATCATCAACAATGAGTATTCTCACCATAGGGGAACCTCCCAATATGACATCAGATAACTATTTCGCGATGACGCGCCGCATGACAGTTTATATTGACAGCCACAGGCAGCCCCGCTATATGTGTTGGATACCACTCGATATTCACGCCCAATGCCGTCACCGCACCACCGAACCCTTGCGGGCCGACACCCGTTTCGTTTATTGCGTCAAGAAGCTCGCCTTCTAAGGCTGCTAAACCTGGTTCTGAGTGCTTTTGGTCAATCGGGCGAAGCAGCGCCTCCTTAGCTATCAAGGCTGCTTTCTCCATCGTACCACCGATACCAACTCCAACAACCAGCGGTGGGCAAGGGTTTCCTCCCGCAGCCATGATCGTATCGACCACAAACCGCCGCACACCCGACCAACCTTGGGACGGCTTTAGCATGCTCAACCGCGACATGTTCTCGCTGCCGAACCCCTTTGGCGCAAGTCGCACACGGACCTGCGCACCTGGCACGATCCTTGTATGAATAACGGCCGGAGTGTTATCCCCCGTGTTTTCTCGCTGCAGCGGATTACTCACGACGCTGTTCCGGAAAAAATGTTTGGCGTAAGCGCGCCGTACCCCTTCGTTGACCGCATCCTCAAGATAGTCGTCGACCAGATGAACTTCCTGGCCAACATCCAAAAAGACGACAACCATCCCCGTATCCTGACAGATTGCCATATTCCCCTCTACCGCAAGGGCAGCATTCTGCTGCAGCT
>SLOG01000304.1 GCA_007132635.1 Limnochordia bacterium | reverse complement strand
TGGTGCTGTCGACCGACTATAATCTGGAAAAGCTGAACTTCGATCGATCCATTGACGCCGGCAAGGTGGCCGAATCCCTGCTTTCCAGGGCCGCCGAAAAGAGCTGGGAGCAGCTGCTGGCAGACCATCTCTCGGAACACCGGGAAATCATGGACCGGGTCCACTTGAAAATCGGTGAGGCGGAATCGACCGACCTGCCGACCGACAGGCGTCTTGCGGCTGTGAAAGGTGACGACGAGGACCCGCTTTTGGTGGAGCAGGCGTTTCAATACGGGCGCTACCTGCTCATGTCCAGCTCGCGGAGACCGGGTCGGCTGCCTGCCAATCTGCAGGGCCTCTGGAACACTCACATGTGGGCCCCGTGGATGGCGGATTATCATCTCAACATCAACCTGCAGATGAACTATTGGCCGGCCCAGATGGGCAACTTGGAAGAGACGATTGAACCCCTGAACGATTGGTTCCAATTGACAGCCGAGCGTGGGCGTGAAAGCGCGCAACGTTTGTATCGCGCCAACGGCTGGACGGTTTTTCATGCCACAAATGTGTTTGGGCGCATCACGCCTGCTGCGTCAACATTGAGATCCCAGTTCATCAACGGAGTACTCGATCCCATGCCGGGCGCCTGGATGGCTTTGACCTGGTGGCGGCACTACGAGTACACACAATGCGAGGAGTTTCTGCGAAATGACGCTTATCCGCTTCTCAAAGGCGCCGCTGAGTTCATATTGGACTATCTGTACGAGGATGAAGACGGACGGCTGCTGGCCGTTCCCTCCACGAGCCCCGAGATCGGCTATAAAGATCCGGAAACAGGAGAAAGCATCCGCCTGACCAAAGGCAGCACCTATCACAACATCCTTTCCAGAGTGGTCTTTGATCGAGTTATCCGCGGTTCGAAAGTGTTGGATGTGGACGTGGAGCTGCGGGAAAGGTTGCAGGCTGCCATCAGCAAAATTCCGGATCATCAAATCGGGGCGAACGGTACCATTCAGGAGTGGATAGAGGATTACGAAGAGGTTGATCCCGGCCATCGGCATATCTCGCATTTACTCGGGGTGCACCCGTTTGAATTGATTACCCCCGATCATCCCGATCTGTTTCATGCAGCCCGCAGAACGATTGAAAGGCGCATTCGATACCAGGGTGGAGGTCGAACGCAGAGCGTTGGCTGGGCCCATGCGTGGCAGATCAATGTCTATGCCCGCTTGCGCGATGGCGATGCGGCCCACACCCAGCTCACGCAGCTTCTGAGAAATCATAAGCTCACGAATCTGCTGGGTTTACATGACGAAAGGCATCAGCGTTCGGTATTTCAGATTGAAGGAAACTTCGGACTCACCGCCGGAATCACGGAAATGCTCCTGCAAAGCCAGCGGGGCGATCCGGACGAATGGATCATCGACATACTGCCGGCGCTTCCTTCCGGTTGGCCGACCGGGGAGGTGAAGGGCTTGCGGGCGCGTGGCGATTTTACGGTGAGTTTCGGGTGGAAGGACGGCGTGCCCGGGCGTGTGATCGTGGAATCCGGTTCCGGCAGGGTATGCCGCCTGAGCTTTGGCCCGCATACGGAGGTGATCGAGTTCCCGACGTCGCCCGGCGAAACCTATATCATAACCGGATTCGCCGCCGACACGATGGCCAACAGCCGCATTCGCACGACAGAGGGAGTGGAAGTTGACTTCGAGAAACGTTAGGATGATATTCAACCTGTAACACTGTCCGCAGTCCACTCTGCTAATGAAATGATAAGACGATAGCAGCCGGATGCCCTTATCGATATCGGCGGATTTGCTGATGGTGATTCGGGACGGATAATTTACGTATCTGTTATAATTCGCTTAGCGCCGTTATCAGGGATCCGGAATCCGGTATGTCGCCAAACGCTTTGGCTTGTAACAGGATGTTGCCAATGGCCGTAGCTTCGATCGGCCCGGTCCGTACTTTGCAGCCTGTCAGGTCGGAGGTCCATCTGGAAAGGAGCTGATTTTGCGAACCGCCGCCGACTATATGTATCAGGTCGATGTTATCCTTCGTAACGTCACGAATTTGCCGCACCGTTTCCGCATATTTGCCGGCCAGGCTTCTCAGTATTGTTGCAACGAGTGCGCCGCGTGTTTCCGGAACAGGGAACTGTGCACGTAAGCAGGATTCACCAAGCTTGCGAATCATATCACCGGGTTCACTGAATTCCGGTGCGCTCATATCAATGCAGGGTACGGGATGCGAATCCGCAAACGCACTGGCCTCCTCAAGCAAATCGTCGTAAGTGTAGCTTGCTCCCGACTCTAACCACTCTTTTTCACATTGTTGCAGTACCCAGAGGCCGGTGAGGTTTTTCAGAAACCGAATGGAATTACCGGCGCCCGATTCGTTGGTAAACCCGAATTTGAAGGCTTCATCAGTCAGAATGGCTTCATTACGCTGCACTCCGAGCAGGGACCACGTACCTGAACTCAGAAAGGCTGTATTCCTTCCACCGCTTATCGCTTCAACCGTCGCAGCGGCACAAGCTGTATCGTGAGAACAACTGGCAACAACCTCAATGGCTGGATACCCCTTTGCCTTGCCCAGAACAGTAGATG
>SLOG01000169.1 GCA_007132635.1 Limnochordia bacterium | reverse complement strand
GTTTGCGAGATTGCCTGCGGCGGTATGGGGTGTGGCTATGGCAGACAAGTGGTTTCACGGGGATGAGAGGCGACTAGCAGGGCTATGGCATTGGGTAACTACACTGAGTGGAGTTTTGTTTGGCGCGGCATTTCTGTCGATTGTAGCGTTCTCATCACTGGTTATGGTAGCTATGCGGCCCCATGAACCAACGGGTTTGGCGCTCGATGTAGTTGTGTCTATACCGGCTGGTGCCAGTGGCGAGAAGATCGCCTCTCTCTTATCCGAGGAGGGGGTTGTTGCTGATGCACAGCTGTTTCGCCTCCTGCTGCGCCTGACGGGTGCTGACGGCCGGCTGCGCGCCGGGGAGTACCTGCTCAATCCGAGCATGGCTCCCATGGAAGTGATCGAGCATCTAAATGCGGGTCGTTCGGTCGCTCATCGTGTGGTCATACCCGAAGGGTATAGGATAGACAGCATCGCACGGGTGCTTGCGTCGCGAGAACTAGCTGATGAAGAGCGCTTCAAGGAATTGGCCTATGACCTAAACAGCGTGTTCGCTGAGGACGAGCTTCCCTTTGACCTGCCCATAGTATCGTTGGAGGGGTATCTCTTTCCTGACAGCTATGAGTTCGTTCGGGGGCAGTCGGAGGAAGAATTGATTCGCCAGATGGTCGGACGGTTCATCCAAGTGATTCCTCCTGCCATTGCCCAGCACGAAGCTGAGTACGATCCCGTGAATCTCTCGCTGCATGAGATCGTAACCCTGGCATCGATCGTTGAGCGCGAAGTGATGACGGACTTCGAGCGGCCTATGGTGGCCGGGGTGTACCTCAATCGGTTGGCCATCGATATGCCTTTGCAGGCCGATCCTACGGTGCGCTACGTGATGACCGAAGACCGGAACCGCGTTCTTTATCGCGACCTGGAAATTGAGTCGCCATTTAACACCTACCGCAACCGGGGGCTCCCACCGGGTCCGATCGCTAGCCCGGGCTTAGCGTCAGTGAAGGCTGTGCTAGAACCGGCTGATGTGGATTATCTTTTTTTCGTGAGTCGCCGGGACGGGACGCATCAGTTCAGTCGTACGTTTAACGAGCATGTGAGAGCCCGGCGGGAGCTGGGCTATTGATGGAGGTGTCTATGTGATGATCCCTGAACTGCTGGCTCCCGCCGGGAATATGGAGAAGGCTGTGGCTGCGGTGACGTACGGAGCGGATGCGCTGTACCTGGCAGGCAAGAGTTTCGGAATGCGGGCTTCGGCAGGGAATTTCGACGAACAGGAGCTTAGGAAAATCTTGGAATTCGCACACCAACGCGGTGTGCGTGTTTACGTTACGGTCAATACATTTCCTCACAACGACTTGATCCGCGAGCTGCCTGGGTACCTTGAGTTTCTCCAAGAACTGGGTGTCGACGCGTTGATCGTCGCTGATCCTGGGGTTTTGCGTCTGGGTAGACAGTGGGCCCCGCGTGTGCCTCTGCACTTGAGTACCCAAGCGAACACTGTCAACATTGAAGCTGCCCGGTTCTGGTGTGATCAGGGCGTCGCTCGGCTTGTGTTGGCGCGGGAACTGGATCGCGTAGAGATTGAAGAGATTGCGACGGCCGTGTCCGCTGAAACCGAGATTTTTGTCCATGGAGCCATGTGTATGGCATATTCGGGTCGGTGCCTGCTGAGCCGTTTTCTGACCGGGCGGGACGCCAACCAGGGCGCGTGTGCTCAGAGCTGCCGCTGGCGTTACTCTGTAGTCGAGGAGCAGCGCCCTGGGGAATACATCCCGATATCGCAGGAACCAGAGGGGACGTACTTGTTCAATTCGAAGGACTTGCGCCTGATGGAATATCTGCCCGATGTTATCGCCACAGGTGTCGACAGTCTAAAGATTGAAGGCCGCATGAAGAGCGTATACTATGTGGCGGTTGTTGTGCGGGCATACAGGGCGGCTTTGGATGCTTGGGCGGCAGGTCCCGACACGTATCAGCTGCAGCCGCAGTGGCTGCAGGAGCTGGATAGGGTGAGCCATCGACCATACTATCCCGGCTTTTTCGTGGGAGAGCAGGACGGAATCCACGATAGTTCGGCTTCCTATCAAAGTGCGAGGAACTTCGTGGGAGTCGTGGAGAGCTACGACAGTGAGCGAGGCGAGGTTGTCGTGAATGTGCGCAATCATATCGATCCTGGTGTGTCTTTAGAGATTGTGCAGCCGCGAGCATCGGTCGTCACCTTGCGAGCCGACAAAATGTCTGGCCCTGCCGATCCCAACAAGCAGGTGCGGATGCCGTCTCCACCTGTCAAGGCTCTCTCTATGGTACGGACGACTGCGGGTGATTCTCGTTGATCACTGGGGGACGACGTGTGGATGTGGAAATCGATGGATTATCGCATGGCGGTGAAGGGGTTGGCCGTGCCGATGGGATGGCGGTGTTTGTGCCCAAGGCTATCCCCGGTGATCATGTGCAGGTGCGGATTATCTCGACAAAAAAGACCTACGCGAGAGGCCTCATAGAAGATTTGCGGCGTCCTTCCCCTGACCGGCAGGAACCACCCTGTCCCTATGCTGCCCACTGCGGCGGGTGTCAGCTGCAGCATATGAACTATACGGC
>SLOG01000365.1 GCA_007132635.1 Limnochordia bacterium | reverse complement strand
TTTATTCAGCAACTTACCTTTGTCACAGAGGGAAGCTTCGAAAGCCTTGGATTCTTAAAGTAATACCTGTAGAGATATACAAATATTTTAAAAAGAACTTCGAGGATGAGTGTGAGACACACTCTCAAGTTGCAGAGGGAACTGAGCATATAGTTAAAATTGATGATTATTTTGACGCTCAAATAGAAATAGGTGATGAAAATATTTATTGTCATGTTGCTGTTCTTGAACATGTAAAAGGTACAGCATTAGATGAATTCCTTAAAACTGATGCAAATATTAACTCTCGAAGTATTGCACAAATATCGATAGATTTATTTCGGATATGGCGTGAATTTAAAAATAAGCTTAAACACCATAATGATTTGCATAAACGTAATATTATAGTTGAACATCTCTCATTTGATGCCAGGCGGGCAGAGGCTATAGATGACTCTATACGCACCGTAGCTATTGATCTTGGTTCAGTCGCAGATCAAAGCAAAAGTAATGCATGTGAACAACGCTTAGGTGATCAGCATTGGCTAAGCCAACATCTACAATGTATGGTGGAGATACTCAGAAAAAAACAATGCAACTTGGATATCGCAAATGATTTAGATATAAGATTAGTTGAAAGTCTAGAGTGGATAGTATCCATAATGCTACCAGCGGCTCACTCAGGCCGTTTACCTACGGATGATCAAATTATGAGAATAGTTCGTGATGAGTTTTTTAGAAATAATAGCTATTCGAAATGGAAAGAGCCGTTCAGGTTAGAAAGTATGGATGATCACTATAACGCATACACCCTAGGGACATGGTATATTCCTAATCTGCTTGTAGATCCTGACAACTCATGGATTAGAGAAATAAGTAAAGCCGGGCCTCTTCTAATAACTGGGATGAGAGGTTGTGGAAAAACTATGCTACTAGGTGCAATTGACTTTCATGCAAGAGCGTTCATAAGGGAGAGTGAATCGGAAAATGATGCGCTACAAAGGATAAAGGAAGATAATTATGTAGGTTTACTTACTTCTTGTATGCAGCTATTGCTAAAACCGAAAAGCACGACAAATATTTTTGCCTTTGAGAGACTATTTTGTTCATATTGCATACAAGCAATTAGGGCGGTTCGACACCTAAGTGAACTGGATCCTTCAAACATAGTGCCACGTTATCATGATTACTTGAGTGAAGTTTTAGAAATAAACTTAGGTATACCCTTAAGCGAAGCCTTTACAACAGACTACGATCTTGAACGCTATTTGTTGAAACTAATAGTTTCCTTCAGAAATTCGGTCATAGAAAATGAACTTTTAACTTCACCACCGATTGCATTTGAGAGCCTTGCCACAGCTATTTGTAAATGTACAAAACACTGGGCTAATTCTAAAATATTTTTCCTGTTAGATGATGCAAGCACGCGTTATTTGGAAGAAGAAGTAATTATGGAGTTGTTTAGCGGATTAATATTTCAAAATTCAAAGTGCGCTTTTAAAATTACTACTGAAGCACAAACACTCGAACTGGGGCTATACTCACCGGGACATATAGAAATTGCACGTGAAGGGCGTGACTTTGAAATCTTCGACTTAGGTGCAGAGGCCTATAAAATGACCAAATCTCACAAAACAAACGGCAAATTGTTTATCGAACGTATACTTGAACAGCGTGCAAAATATTACCCAACCCATCCAAATATTTCACCACGAGAGATATTAGGAGATTGTACATTGGAATCTATCGCACAGAAAATAGCAAATACGAGTGCTAGCTCTCGAGAGAGAAAATCAGTTTACTTCGGAATATCTGCATTATCTGCGCTATGTGTTGGAGATATAGGTGATGTGATAATGCTTTATGAAATGATACTACGAAAAGCAATAGGAAAACCATACCCTATATTGGCTGAGATTCAATCAGAATGTTATCAGGATTTTTGTAGTAGAAGGCTTTATCACCTAAATCAGCGTAACGCTAAGCTAAAGAATTGGGCGATTGCATATGCTGAAGCCGCTTATGAGCTTTTAATAAAATCTTCTCGAGCTCAAGAAAGTGAAAAAAGAAAAGAGTTACGACAGTACAATAGTATATACGTTAAGGTAACAACCGGTGATACCGAGAAACAGTTTAAGGAATTAAGATCATTAGTGGATGCAGGTTTATTTGTATACTTTGGAGGAACCCCAAGAACTAAGACACGAGACAAAGATCCATTGCTTCAATTCAAACTTGTATTCCGTAAGCTCTTTGGTCTTTCTAATTATATCGGTTTAGCGGAAAGAGATCGATTTGAACTTAGTGGTAATAGGCTCGAAGAATGGCTTAGCTCAGACAATGGTGGAAAAGACATATTACTAAACAGCCCTAAAAAAGAAGAGGCAATAATTTCTCATTTGGAAATATGTGGAGAAAATGATGATGGTGGCTTTAATAGGCCACAGGATGAAAATAGATTTGCTGAAACCTTAGAACAACAAAAAATGTTTGTTCCATCAGCTATAGACGATGTATTTTCTAGCAAACTAAGACAATCAAGTGAAGCAATTTCTTGGTTAACAAAAAGAATAAAAATGAATGAACTAACATTTGATACTATCGAAGTTGATACAATAA
>SLOG01000439.1 GCA_007132635.1 Limnochordia bacterium | reverse complement strand
GAATCGGGGACGGAGTCTCGGGAGCTGACGGAATAACAATTAAACGAAGGTTATTAGTTATTTGTTAATGGTTAATTGGAGATTGTGCGAAACCTGGTTCCTATTAACAATTAACTAATTAGTTCTCACTGAAAAAGTATAATGAAACTTTGCTCAAAGTTAATTGTTTAATAAGAAAGTACAATACCTACCAATAATATTTTGATCATCTATGCGTGGAAAAACATCACAACAGCTCAGTTTTGCAGAGGGATTTCTCGATCCCTCACTTTTCGAACTGAATGATGAACTCATAAATGTTGATGAACTTTTACAAAACAGGTCATTTTTAAAACCCTTCGAAGATAAATTTCATGAAACCATGGGTCGGCCTGGTACTCCGGTCGATACTTATCTTCGTATGATGTACCTTAAATTCCGCTGGGGTTTAAGTTACGAAGAAGTCGAATGCGAAGTACGCGAACGACTTCCCTGGCGTTATTTTTGTAAACTTTCACTCATGGACCCTGTTCCTGATTCTACGACACTTATCAAACTTAATCAAAAATTTGGTGATGAGTTAATCGATGAACTCAATAAAAAATTAGTCAAACACTTAATCAAAACGAAGAAAATAGCACCCAGAAAAATCCGTATAGACTCAACAACTATTGAATCTCATATTATCTATCCCAACGACGTTGGTTTGGTACATTCGGTTGTCCGCACTCTCACCCAGACATCGAAAAAACTCGGAGAGAAGATTACCAATCATACTCGTGCGACTAAAAAACGCCTTGCCCAAATAGGTGCATCACTGAAATCGACATCAAAGAACAAGAAAGAACAAGCACAGAAAACATTGCGTGAGGTAACCAAATTCGCCGAAGAAACCCTCACACAATGTAAAACCATCGTTAAAAAATGGTCAAAAAAGGCTGATAAGCTTACTCCTAAGCAAAAGAAACAATTTAAACAGTTTACCGACTATGTTGAGAACTCAGAGCAAATATTAGAACAAACATATCAAAAGCTCGAGGGTGAAACCCAAATATCGGATCGGATCGGATCGTCTCACTGTACGATCCCGAAGCCCGACCGATTCGTCGTGGTAAACTAAAACAACCGAACGAGTTCGGGCGAACAGCGTATCTTGCACAGGATGAATCGGGTATTATAGTACATTATGAACTCCAAGAAGGTTGTCCGAGTGATAAGACAGAAGCTGTCCCATTTGTAAAGCGAATGAAAAAACAGATAAAAACTGTTCCTAAAGAAGCTGCGCTCGACAAAGGATTTTATACCTCCGATAATATAGATGCTCTGAAGTCTCTTGGTATCAAGCATGTAGGCATACCTAAAATAGGAAGACTTACGCCACAAGAGCGTCGCCACCAGAAAAAACAGTGGTTTAAACGACTCCGAAACTTCAGATGCGGCATTGAAGCATCAATTAGCATGCTGAAACGACAGTTTTCCTTCGGTCGTCCGCTCGTTCGAGGTACTGCCAGAGTAGCAAGCTGGATCGGGTACTCGATCCTCAGCTACAACCTCTGGCAGATGACATGAGTCAGCTGCCGAGCAGGCAGAATCTCTAATATGATTACATTTGTCAAAGAACAAGAGTTATTTAAAATGACTTTTTCAGCGAGAACTAATTATACTTTTATATAGATACTATATCGTTATTAATATAAATATCAAAAGTATACAAATGACCTATCGCATCTTTAACATCATTGCTGAACAAGCTTCTTTTGCAAGATCATCCAACTCTAATGGTGTGTGCATCCAAGCCTGCATACCTCTTGCATCTCCATTACCTTCCCAAACTATATCTCCCTCTTGCGTATCCCACAACTGTGCAAGGACTGCAAGTGAAGAATGGTTATTATTACTCTCCCTCCAATTTCTATAGCCAGTTATTTTTGTGTGAAGTAAAAACCGAGATTCTATGGAAGTTCCAAGCCTCCTGAGTACATCAGCATTAAGTATCGCGGTCCTTTCATACGTTGCCAAGAGATCGGAATATTCTTCAGTCATACCTGTCGCACTGATTTTACCGAGGGTTTCTCTTGCATTCAGAAAATATACTTCTGGAAATTGTAAAGCAAAGGCGCTCTGTATATTATCATTAACTGACCGTCTTAAACCTTCTACTCCACCAGCAACATCAACAGCGATTCCGGCAACGGATGTAGTCGGTAGAATAGCTACCTGTCCTTCAGCTATTATAACAGGGTTGATCCTGACGTCCCGATAACTTTCACTTCCTACCGATCGTATAGTGGGCGCTAAACAACCTACAATATAGAAAGTTGCAATAATGGCAAAGATGCCAAAAGGAACAAAAGGATTTCTCTTTAGAGTAATCATAATAATTACCTCCTTTATTGGTTTTATGGTTTTATTGAATCTACCCTTTATTATTTACAGTAGATACATAGTGAAGCTAATTCTTAATATCATAGATTTACTTGATACTATCGCAAAAGCATCATCTTCTTCGTATCCACAAAATCACCTGCCTGGATGCGGTAGAAGTATACGCCACTGGGATGATCCTGATAATCAAAAGTTACATTGTACCTCCCCGCGAGTTGATATTCATCTACCAATGT
>SLOG01000272.1 GCA_007132635.1 Limnochordia bacterium | reverse complement strand
CAGAGGTTTGGTGTCCGTGCACTAATCGTGTTGGCCATTGCCAGATCTAGGGTGATTCCGACTTCGTGGGCGATGGCCGGCAAGTGCAGCATGCTGTTTGTGCTGCATCCAAGCGCCATGTCTACCGTTAGCGCGTTTTCGAAAGCCCGATGGGTCAAAATATCTTTCGGACATGTGTCAGACTCAATAAGGCTCATAACCGCAGCTCCAGCTTCTTTAGCCAAGCGGATTCTTGCCGCCATGACTGCAGGAATGGTCCCATTGCCTGGCAGACCCATGCCAAGCACTTCGGTAAGGCAGTTCATGCTGTTGGCGGTGAACATACCCGAACACGAACCACAGCTAGGGCAAGCACTATCTTCCAGCGCAGTAAGTTCTGCTTCTGTGATTGTTTTTGCCTGGTAAGCCCCAACGGCTTCAAACACGTTTGACAGGCTAGTCCCATTTCCATGTTGACTGCGGCCAGCAAGCATGGGTCCGCCGCTCACAAAGACGGCGGGGATGTTAAGCCGTCCGGCTGCCATGAGCATTCCCGGAACAATCTTGTCGCAGTTAGGTACAAAGACCAATGCATCAAACCCATGGGCCATTACCATTGTTTCCACGGAATCGGCGATGAGTTCCCGGCTGGCAAGTGAGTAATGCATACCGAGATGGCCCATGGAAATCTCGTCACACAGCGCAATGGTGGAGAACTCCATGGGAGTACCACCGTGTCGTCTAACGCCAGCCTTGACGGCTTCTACGATGGTGTCTAAGTGTATGTGGCCGGGTACGACCTCGTTCTGGCTGTTCACGATCCCGACGAGAGGGGCTTGCAGCTCCTCTTCCGTGTACCCCATAGCCTTAAACAGCGATCGATGAGGAGCTCTCTCAAAACCCTTTTTGACTCTATCACTGCGCATGAATGCAGCCTCCTTGTTGAAGCATTGGATCAACGGCTCGGATTTACGAATTCCCCATGGCTGTATAACTTCGGGGGCAGAAACCCGCGAGACCGGTGCAGATGAAGACGAAATCCGTTAACCTGTATAACTAATTGTCATTCGAGTCGCACGGTGAATCTCCTTCCCAAAGCCAAATCTTTTCCGCGACTTAACATGAAAAGCAAAGCCCCTGCCAAAAACGGCAGCGGCTCTTTGCTGTTCTTCAAACGACCGTCTTCGTGGCTGTCAGTCGAGAATTGACGACGCGATCTCGTATCCCAGCGTGCGAGCTGCCGCGAGCTCCTCGTCGGTGGGGACCCATTTAACGCTGTAACCTTCGTGCGCTAGCTGCATCCCGGCCTTCTCCAACTTATCGCCGATGGTCCGCACGGCGCCGCCGGCCCAGCCTTGAGACCCAAACGCTAGGGCTTGTTTGCCTGCCAATTTAAGGCCCACGATTTCGTCCAACAGCGGAGCCACCGAGGGCAAGATGTCGTTGTTAATCGTCGAGGAACCAATAAAAACCGCTCGAGCTTCCATAATCTGTGTAGCAATGGTGTTGATGTCACTGCGGGAGATTTGGTGGATCGCGCCGTCGACTCCGGCATCCGTGACACCCTCCAGCAGAGCATGTGCGAGTTTGGACGTACTGTTCCACATTGTCTCAAAAGCGATGACCACCTTGGGTTGACCCACCCCGCTGGCCCACCGTTCGTATGCCCCTAAGATCGCCTCCGGATCGGTTCGGAAGATGACTCCATGACTGGGGGCAATCATGTCAATATCTAACTGGAGGTCTTGAATCTCCTGCAGTTTGCGTGCGACGAGCTTGGAAAAAGGGTTAAGGATATTTGCGTAATATTTTGCCGCTTCATCCATGAGGATGCGGCGGTCCACCTCATCATCAAAGCGCTTGTTTGTGGCCAGATGCTGTCCAAAGGCGTCATTGGGCAGCAGCAGTTTATCCTCGGGGATAAACGTGAACATGCTGTCTGGCCAGTGCAGCATAGGCGCTTCGATGAACTGCAGTGTACGGCTGCCTGTGATTAGAGTATCCCCCGTTTTGACGGTCTGAATGTCCCAATCACCCGGGAAATGTTTGCCCAGACCGTCTTTTCCGTTCTTTGTCGCAAATACATTCGCATCTGGGTTGAGGTTCATTATTGCAGGAAAGGCTCCGGAGTGGTCCAACTCGATGTGGTTTACAACAATGTTTGTGATTCTTGTAGGGTCAATGATCTCAGCAATATGGTCAATGAGCACGTGCGTAAATGGCTCATGGACAGTATCGACTAGGGTAATATCATCATCGACGATCAAGTAGGCGTTATACGTTGTCCCGCGAGGTGTCGAAAAGGATGGTCCGTGAAACTGGCGGACATTCCAGTCGACGGCGCCCACCCAGTACACTCCGGGTTTTATTTCGACTGCTGACATTGTCCATTCTCCTCTCTCAGAGAGATTCATAATTATTGTGGTTATGTATATAGTGTACTTGATTGTTGATACCTTAGCAAGGTCCTGCCACGGCGGCCGTCAACAGTAGCGTCAGCAGGAGATTGTCCCTCTGCCAAGAATGAAGTCAGTAATCGATATAGAAAGGATGTGCTGGTTCATGAAGCGAGCAGTCATGGTGATTGCTGAGCGAGTGTTTCGTGATGAAGAGTATCAAACGCCGAAAGCGATCCTGGAGGCGGCAGGTATTCGTGTAACGACAGCCTCTACGACAACGCAGACCGCCGTGGGTAAGCTTGGACTCGAGGTTAAGCCAGATATGCTTGTCGCTGACATTGATGCCGAAGATTTCGATGCGCTCGTATTCGTTGGCGGCGGCGGTGCCGAACAGTACTTCGATGATCCTCAAGCGCATTCATTGGCAAAACAGTTTCACGAAGAGCACAAACTCTTGGCAGCAATCTGTATTGCGCCCGTGATTTTGGCCAACGCCGGTTTGCTGCAGGGTCAGTTGGCCACAGTCTTTCCGGACGGTGAAGAAGCCCTTACGGCTGGCGGCGCTCAGTATACGGGCCGAGCCGTCGAAGCGGTCGGCAACATCGTAACTGCCAACGGCCCCGACGCGGCCGAAGCCTTTGCGCGCCAGCTAGTTGAGATGCTTCGATGACGGAACCGATTTTGTTCGCCCCGTCCGACGCCCCCTTTTGGGATGATCCGCACATTGCCTCGCAAATGCTGTATGCTCACCTGGATCCAAATTGGGACGCGGCGAGCTACAATCACCAGACCATTGCTGCGATTTACACCTTTCTTGGCGAACGCTTCGGTCTTCAGGAAGGCAGCAGTATACTGGACTTGGGTTGCGGGCCTGGCTTGTACAGCGTAAAGTTTGCTTCGGATGGAGTCAAGGTCACGGGTTTTGATGTATCGAAAAACTCGCTAGACTATGCTCGCGGTTATGCCGAGTCGCATGGTTTGGACATCACCTATATCCACCAAGATTACCTGACATTGGATATCCAGGCTGCCTTTGATGCAGCTGTCTTGATTTCCTGTGATTACGGTGTCCTCGCACCGGAAAGGCGTTCTAATCTTTTAGCGAGAGTCTATCGAGCTCTGCGTCCTGGAGGCTGGTTTGCCTTGGACGTGTTCACCCATGAGAAGCGGCGAGGCCAAGAAATAACCAAGGACTGGAGCATTGAGGCGCAGGGCGGTTTTTGGCGGAAGCAGCCCCATATCGTCCTGTCCGAAACAATAGCGTACCCGGACCGCGATGTCTATCTTGACCATTACACCATCGTGGATGTTGACGGCAGCCAAACCCACTATCGCCTTTGGGAGCAGGCTTTCGATCGCTTGGCTTTGGTCACTGAATTGGAAAATGCCGGGTTTTTAGTTCAGGATGTTTACGCATCCCTCGCTGGGGATCCGTGGACTAGCGCCAGCCAATCGGTGGCAGCCGTAGTGAGGAAGCCTTCTTAAAAGGGCTTTCTCCCAATGTCTGTGCGGAAGTGTATACCAGAAAACTGGATGTTCTCGAGTGACTCGTAGGCACGGGCTGCTGCGTCGGCGGGGTTTGAGGCCCGGCCTACGACAGAGAGCACTCGGCCTCCGTTAGTGACTAAGCGGCCGTCTGCCCATTTCGTCCCGGCGTGAAAACACAGGACTCCCTGAGGGAGTTCGTCTAGACCTTCGATAGGGCTGCCTTTCGGGTAGTCCCCTGGGTAGCCGGGCGATGCAGCGACAACGGCTGTGGCCGCCTCAGAAGACCACTCCAGGCTTATATCCGCTAAACGGTGTTCTACTGTGGCTAACAACACATCAAGCAAATCCGTCTGCATTCGGGGGAGAATCACCTGCGTTTCCGGGTCTCCGAAACGAGCATTAAACTCAATAACTTTGGGGCCTTCGTCGGTCATCATGAGTCCGCCGTACAGTACCCCGTGAAAGGAGATCCCTTCGCTCACAAGCCCGTCAGCCGTTGGCTGCAGAATGGTCTCTACCGCAGTCTTTAGGCTTTCCAGAGGAATCTGCGGCACGGGCGAGTAGGCCCCCATTCCCCCGGTATTGGGACCGCGGTCATTGTCAAATACCGGCTTATGGTCCTGCGCGGCTGCCATGGGACGCACGACTCTGCCATCGACGAAGGCCATCAGGCTGATCTCTTCGCCCACTAGACATTCCTCGATTACGATCCGCCCTCCAGGTGCCGCAAGCCATCTGCGTACGGAAGCCTCGGCTTCATCGCGACTATGCGCAACCACAACGCCTTTGCCCGCCATGAGGCCATCGGACTTAATGACGATAGGCATCTGCTTTGCGGCCAAGAATTTCAAGGCGGCGGACTCGTCTGTAAACGTTTGGTAAGCGGCTGTCGGAATCCCGTGACGCTGCATGAAATCCTTCGCGAAAGACTTACTACCTTCAATCTGCGCCGCCCGTTTGGTTGGCCCGAACACGCGCAAGCGAGCGGATTGGAAACGGTCAACGATGCCGCCCATAAGCGGGGCTTCCGGGCCTATTACGGTAAGATCGACGGCGTTTGTCCTGGCAAAATCTAGCAGCGTGTCGATATCTGTTGCCGCGATCGCTGGGCACTCGGCTTCGGTTTCAACTCCGGCGTTTCCTGGAGCACAGTAAAGCTTTGTAACCTGCGGGCTTTGAGCTAGTTTCCAAATCAACGCATGCTCCCGTCCGCCACTGCCTACGACCAACACTCGCATAACAGCTTATCCCTCCATATGACAGATTCCTGCTGCATACAGACACGGTTTTCCACGCAGGCATGGATGATCCTTGGGTAGGAAAAATGTTCCATCTCGTGGATGCGCTTTGTTAAGGAGTGCTCGGATTCCTCCGGCATGACCGACAGCACCCCTTGGTAAATGATGGGGCCCGTATCTAACCCGCTGTCCACATAGTGAATGGTGATTCCGGTTTTCCTAACGCCTGCCGCTAAGGCGTCTTGGATTGCGCTGCGCCCAGGAAACGCAGGCAGTAGCGACGGGTGAATGTTCACCATTCGGCCCAAAAAAGGTAGCAAAAGTGTCGGGCCGACCAAACGCATGTAGCCGGCTAGGGCTGCAAAATCTGCTCCGGCATCGGTGAGTGCCTGTAGTACAGCTGCCTCAAAGGCAGCTTTTGACGTGTAGTCTTTCTGCAGGAAGCAGACAGCGTCAACACCCCGCTGCTTTGCCTTCTCTAGGACTTGAGCGTTGGGGTTATCGGAAATGACCACTGCAGTTTGGGCAGTGCTTGGTCGCATGGCAAAGTAGTCCATGATGGCCGCAGCATTGCTGCCGGTGCCTGAGGCGAGAATCGCGATGCGGCAACTCATAGCTTGCCTCCCCAGTCGATGCCCGGAGACCCTGATTCGATAGAACCCATAAGATAGACAGCTTCGTTACTCTTGCAGAGATACTCCATAATTGCGGCTCCCGCGGCGCGATCCACGATAAGCACCATGCCGATTCCCATGTTGAAGGTTGTGAACATGTCTGCGGCCGTGAGATCGCCCTGCTCCTGCAGTAGAGAGAAGATAGGCGGTATGGGCCATGCCCCCAGGTTGATACGCGCTCGGCAGTTATGAGGAAGTATGCGGGGAATGTTTTCTGTAAACCCTCCCCCGGTGATGTGAGCCATCCCCCGGATCGAAAACTGTTTGAGCAGATCAAGGATCGTGCGGACATAGATCCGCGTCGGTCGCAGTAGTTCTGTCCCAAGGGCTTTGGTATCGCGACCATAGGGCTGGTCCAGGGGAAACGACGGGTTATCCTGTAGTAGCTTCCGCACCAACGAGAATCCGTTGCTGTGCAGTCCGCTTGACGGCAGCCCCAGGATGACATCGCCCGGAACAATGTCTGCTCCCGTGACCAGTGCATCCCGTTCGGCTATCCCCACGCAGAATCCGGCCGCATCGTACTCACCAGGATGGTAAAACCCTGGCATTTCTGCCGTCTCTCCTCCGATAAGAGCGCAGCCTGCTTCTTCGCACCCGTCCGCTATGCCTTGGACAATGGAAGCAATACGGCTAGGTTCAACTCTGTCGGCGGCAATATAGTCCAGGAAGAACAGAGGTTCAGCGCCCTGAACCACGATATCATTGACGCACATCGCTGTCAGGTCAATGCCGATCGTATGGTGAATGTCTAGGGCAAAGGCCAGTTTGAGCTTAGTACCAATGCCATCGGTACTTGCCACCAACACGGGCTGCCGGTATCGAGACGAATCAAGGGCAAACAAGCCGGCAAAGCCCCCTAAATCGGTCAGCACTTCGGGGCGGTGTGTGCGGCGCACATGCTGTTTCATTCTGTTTACAGCTTCGCTACCCGCGGCAATGTCCACGCCCGCTTTTTTGTAAGCGTCACTCAATGTCGACTCACCTCCAGTGCCTCGGGATAGATCTCTGTGGGATATGTGCCCGTAAAACATGCAAGGCAGAGTCCGGATTCCTCTTCATGGTCACTGCACCCTAGAGCCTGTAGCAGGCGCGGCACGCTCAAAAACGCCAAAGAATCGGCTCCGATATATGACTCGATCTCTGGGATTGTTTTGGACGTCACAATGAGTTCATCGCGACTGGATGTGTCAATGCCGTAGTAACAGGGGTTTGCCACAGGGGGCGAACTGATCCGGACGTGAACCTCTGTCGCGCCGGCATCCCGCAGCATGTGGACAATACGGCTGCTGGTGGTGCCGCGAACTATCGAGTCGTCGACCATGACAACCCGTTTGCCCTCAACCACTTGACGGATGGCGCTTAGCTTCATCATGACCCCGCGAGTACGCATGGGTTGGGTCGGCTGAATGAACGTACGGCCAACGTAACGATTCTTCAGTAAGCCCATTTCATAGGGAAGTCCAGCAGCTTCAGCGTATCCCATGGCTGCTGAAAGACTCGAGTCCGGTACGCCGGTGACAATATCTGCCTCCACGGGGTGCTCGGCCGCAAGATGGCGCCCTAGAGCTTTCCGGGCTAGATGCACGTTTTTTCCAGCAATGTCGCTGTCCGGACGGGCAAAGTAAATGTATTCGAAACTGCAGGTTGACCTGCGGCTCGGCTGCGTGAACTGAATCGAAGCCAGACCAGATTCGTCGATAACGACCATCTCGCCAGGGTCAATATCGCGCATGAATTCAGCACCTACAATGTCGAAGGCACACGTTTCGGATGCTAGAACGTAGTTGTCGTCAATTCGTCCGAGAGACAGAGGGCGCAGACCATGTGGGTCTACTGCCGCGATCAGTTTGTCTTCGGTCATCAGCAGAATGGCGTAAGCTCCTTTGATCATACTGAGAGCATCTTGAAAGGCCAATTCCATCTCATCGTAGCCCGAGCGGGCAATCAAGTGAGCTATGACTTCGGTGTCATTGGAGGTTTGGAAGATAGAACCCTGGCGTTCAAGGTAACGCCGGATCTGATGAGCATTCACCAAGTTTCCATTATGCGCTAACGCGAGAGCTCCTACCCGGTATTTGAATGTGAGGGGTTGAGCCTCCTCCACCCTGCTGTCTCCGCTGGTCGTGTAACGGACATGGCCGATCCCCATGCAACCCTGGAGGCGCCCGAGTCTCTCCGGGGTAAAGACATCGGACACCAGGCCCATGCCTTTGTGAGACATCACAGTTTTGGAGTCGGAAACAACGATTCCGGCACTTTCTTGTCCCCTATGCTGGAGGGCGTGGAGGCCGTAATAAATAATCTCAGACGCGTTTGGGCAGCGGAATATGCCGAAGACTCCGCACTCTTCGCGAGGAGAGTCTCCGTCTTCGGAGAGTCGGAGGTCTAAGCCGTTGTCAATGCACATGAAATCGCATCCTTCCAAGAAGCCGAGAGTTGATGGACAGAACACTGAATTACCTGTTCGTCATTGACTACGACAGAGAAATCTTTCTCTGCCGTCTGGCCCACAGTCATCGCCGGCACACCACGATCGCGGGCTGTTGCCAAGATATCTTGCAGCGCCTCGGGTGCAGCGGAGATAAGGATGCGCGATTGGCTTTCGCTAAACAGAACAGCACTCGGATCAAGCGGTGTTTTGAGGTTGACGACGGCACCCAGCTGGCTGTTGATGGAGCACTCTGCGAGCGCTACGGCGAGGCCTCCTTCGGATAGATCGTGAGCTGTCTGAATGCGGCGATGATGAATTAGATCCAATACGAGCTCCTGAAGAGCCTTTTCAGCGGTCAAATCGACGATTGGAGGGCACCCTTCCCTGCATCCCGTCACAAGCTTCTGTAACTGGCTTCCTCCCCATTCGGCGCGCGTGTCGCCGAAGAGTACAATCGCATCTCCCGGACGCTCCCAGGCACTAGTGGTAACGTGGCTTATATCGTCGATCAACCCGACCATACCCACGACCGGGGTCGGATCGATCGCACGTCCTTTGGTCTCGTTGTAGAGACTAACGTTTCCGGACACGACTGGAGTATGCAGCACTCTGCAGGCTTCGCTCATTCCAGCCACAGCCTTCTCAAGCTGCCAGAAGACCTCCGGGTTCTCTGGTGAACCGAAATTCAGGCAGTTCGTGATTGCCAGCGGCTTGGCACCCGTGCAGACGACGTTTCGAGCCGCCTCGGCGACTGCCGCTCGGCCTCCCATTTCGGGGTCCAAGGCCAAATAGCTGCTGCAGCAGTCTGTGGAAAATGCCAACGCTTTCTGCGTGCCTCGAATTCGAATGACCGCTGCACTCGCTCCCGGAACAACTATCGTATCTGTGCGGACCATGTAGTCGTACTGCGAATAGACCCACTCTTTGCTGGCGATTGTGGGTACTGCTAACAGTCGCAGAAGCACTTGTGTGAGGTCCTCATCGACGGGAAGCTCTGCCCTGTACTGGTTTATTTGATGCTGTTTCGGTTCGTGAGAAGGTTTGTGGTAGACAGGTGCTTTGTCTGCCAGACTGTCGACAGGCACATCAGCGATTTGGACGCCTTCGTGTAGGAGCCGCATACGACCGTCATCAGTCACGTGCCCGATGGTGACACAGTTAAGACCCCACTTGTCGCACACCTTGACGATATCGTCTTCGCGGCCTGCTTTAACTACGAGGAGCATTCGTTCTTGGGACTCGCTCAGCATCATTTCATAGGCGCTCATGTTCGACTCTCGCTGAGGTACTTGGTCGAGATCCAGCAACACTCCGTTACCTGCCTTACTAGCCATTTCACTGCTGGAAGAAGCCAAACCGGCAGCACCCATATCTTGGATGCCTTCCACAGCACCTGTGTCGATAAGCTCCAGACAAGCTTCTATCAGAAGCTTTTCCATAAAGGGGTCGCCCACCTGAACAGCTGGCCGCTTGCTTTCGGACGCTTCGTTGAGCTCTTCAGACGCAAAGGTGGCACCGTGGATGCCGTCTCGCCCCGTGCTGGCTCCTACATAAAGGACAGGATTACCAACGCCGCGAGCGATTCCCTGCTGAATCTTTGTTTGTTCGATCAGTCCGACACACATGGCATTGACCAGCGGATTTCCTTCATAGGATTCATCAAAGTAAATCTCCCCGCCCACTGTAGGGATTCCGACGCAGTTCCCATAGCCGGCAATTCCTGCCACCACTTCACGAAGTAGGTACTTCGTGCGTTCGTTCTTCAAGTCTCCAAAGCGAAGAGAGTTCAACAGCGCGATAGGGCGAGCGCCCATGGAGAAAACATCGCGGATGATGCCCCCGACTCCCGTGGCTGCGCCTTGGTAGGGTTCGATGGCGGATGGATGGTTGTGCGATTCCATTTTGAACACAACGGCCTGCCCATCACCGATATCTACGATTCCCGCACCTTCGCCCGGGCCCTGCAGGACCTGGGGCCCTGCGGTTGGGAACAGCCGCAAAACCGGTTTTGAGTTCTTGTAACTGCAGTGTTCGGACCACATGACACTGTATAGACCCGTTTCGGTGTAGTTCGGCTTCCTGCCTAACAGCGTTTTTATTAGGGCAAATTCACCATCGGTTAGGCCGAGGTCTCGATATACCTTCTGTGATTCAATCTGTTCGGCAGTTGGCTCGTCAAACTCTCGCAT
>SLOG01000053.1 GCA_007132635.1 Limnochordia bacterium | reverse complement strand
TTTTCTATGGTGCCGCAGAACCTGCTGGGCGCCGCCGCTCCGGCGAACTATGTTCTGACCGGGGTGTGGTCAGAGAAGGCGCTGCAGGAGGCGGCTAAGGTGGGCCCCACGCGCGTAGGAGCTTCGTCGAGGGATACGGGGTACCGCATCGTGCCGAGCCTGCAGGCAATCGACGCCGATTCTGGTGATGCATATCTGCACATCACGACAAACAACACGATCTACGGGACCCAGTGGCACGAGATTCCTGAACACCACTGTCTGGTGGCCGACATGTCCAGTGACATTCTCAGTCGACCTGTTGATGTGTCCCGCTTCGGACTCATCTATGCGGGTGCCCAGAAAAACCTAGGTCCTGCGGGCGTCACGGTTGTTATTATCCGCCGAGACCTGCTTGAGCGGGAAACAGCGGCGCTGCCTACTATGCTGCAGTACGCTGTCTACGCTGCTAACGACTCGTTGTATAATACACCGCCGACCTTTGCCGTTTACCTGATGGGTTTGGTTCTCGCTTGGATCAAGGCGCAGGGAGGGGCTGCTGCCATGGCTGATCGAAACCGAGTCAAGGCAGCTCAGTTGTACCAGGTGATCGATGACAGTGGCGGGTTTTACCGAGGGCACGCCGAACCGGGCAGTCGGTCGCAGATGAATATAACGTTTAACCTTGCTGATGCAGACGCAGAGGCCCGATTCTTAACAGCCGCTTCTGGGGAGGGATTTGTCGGCCTCAAAGGGCATCGGTCTACGGGGGGCTGCCGAGCAAGTCTGTACAATGCGGTTCCGTCCGAATCTGTGGCTGCTCTCTGCCAGTTCATGCGCGAGTTTCAGCTATGACACGGTAAGGCTGTCTAAAACCAACGGTCCCTCAAGAGCCTCTAGAACCACAGCATGGAAGGTATCCTGGAGACCTCTCCGGCCGAAGACAACGGACGACGGGTGGCCTGTGGGGCTGCTTAAGTCTAGTTCGGCCACAGATTGGCCGTCCAAATAGACTCGGCAGCGACCGAAGGCAGGACCGCGGGGAGACCACAAATCGACAGCACTACCATATACGTTCCACTTGGCTCGCGCTCTATTTGTCAGGCTGCGGGCGCCTATGTCGAAGCGAAAATGAGAATGGCAGATCACCTCCCAGTCTTGGGGATTGACCCCGGCCCCAAGGAGTGCCTCTGTATAGAGCCATGGGATACCTGTGTTGTGAGGTTTGCCGTTTAAGATGAAGCGATGGAATAACGCGTTAGAATTGGGTGCTGCCCACAGGCCAACGAGACCTTGGGGTGGAGACGACGGTGCGGTCCAGGTCTCGCCATTTATGCCCATGTGCCACTGGCCCGAACTAAAAGAGAGAAGAACAGCTAGTCTTCCGCCGTTCGACTTGCCGGTGTGGTCTCCGCCTGCTAGGGTTTGCCGAACTCCTTCCTCATCAATGGCACGCAGCTGCCATTGGGTCTCATCCAGGACAAACTCGAAGCAGTCTCGCAGCATGTGGCTGTGCAGTGAACTATCGCTTGTTGGCTTGTCAGGGCCGATGGGTCCCTGCATGCCTAGCACGATGGAAACAGTGCCTTGGCGAAGTTCAAATGAAGCATCGAGTGCAGCGAGTTCAGACCCTTGACGAAGGACTGTAAACGCGGGACCCGTGTGACTCGTGAACCAAAAACCTGAGTCTCGGTAGGGTTTGGACCAGGGGCGTTCAGCCAGGTGTATGGTACCTCGATTTCGGTCGTCCAGCGAGGGAAACAGCAGCTGCAGATGGTTCTCCCCATCGACAAAACCCGAGAACGTCTGGCCCCAAATCCCTTTTTCTTCTGCGGCCAAGGCTATGCCATGCCAAACTGATCCGTGTTGATGGATCTCCCAGCTCTCTGGCGACATGGCCGCTTCGATGGGGGCTCGGAAGACGCACTGGAAACTGCGGTTGCGGGCGACTGAGGTTGCTGGAGCAAACACGTACCCGTCGTTGACAAAGGCAGGAAAGTGCTCGACAATCGGTGGGAAATAGGTATTGGTTTCTGGGCTCAGCAAAAGCTTCGGTGCGCTGTAAGGGCCTTCAGGCTCTGCGGCCGTCATGCCGCACAGGCTCCATGCGAAAGCTCCGCACGTAGAGACGGCGTCGTTGATAGAGAGCACAAGCCAATCGTTTTCCCGACGAACGAGGGTTGACGCGTACATACGGCCGTATTTGTCAGCGAGCGGCCTTAGCTCATGGTTACGGATGATTGGTTTGGATGCAATGGTGAAGGGGCCTTCAGGGCTGACAGCCCAAGCGTATGCAGTGCCGCTGTCGGCTTTTTCTAGATCCCAATTGAACCCAGCATGGCACCAATCCAATACCATGTGGTAGAGCCCTCCATAGTAGACTACGCTGACGTCAGGGTAGTGCGCTACGGAAATCGGATCGTCCTCAAAATGGATCGCCCTGTGTGCAGAAAAGGCGGGTCCAATTGTTTCCCAAGAATCCCCGGCGTTGACTGAGCGAAGGATCCAGCACCGAGCTGTGATGTCTCCCATGGCGTAGGACTGCGGGTATTCACCGATGTATGCGTACCAGTCTTCACTGACAGGATCCCAGAAGAGAAACCCGTTGACGGCCCACTCTCGAGGGGACTTACCGCAAT
>SLOG01000018.1 GCA_007132635.1 Limnochordia bacterium | reverse complement strand
TCTGGATCTGGAACTGGATCTGGATCAGGAACTGGCTCCGGCTCTCGCACCACTTCTGGTTCCGGAATGGGTTCAGGTTCAGGTTCAGGCTCTGGAGCCCGAAGGGGTTCGGGTTCGGGCTGTGGCTCGGGCCGTGGCATCTCTGGCTCTGCTTCCTCCACAACTACCTGTGCAGCTGCTTCCTCACGCGGTGGCTCCGGGGTCGGACGCGGCTCCTCAACACGCGGAATAACTTGTTGTGAGGCGCGGTCCATAACCGGCGAAATCTCACGCGCTGGTGAGTCAGCCACGGGGATGACCTGTATCACGCCGCCCCTCTCGAACCCAACTGCGTCTCCCTCCAAGAGAAAACTCCACTGCGGATATGTGATGAACAGAAGCGCGTGAAGGATGACCGAAACAAAGAAAAAGCGGTTCAACGATTTGTCGCCACTATCGTTAAAATACAGCAAATTTAACCCACCTTATACGGTAACTACGAGTCACGCTGCTCAACTGCCAGCCCGAGACGGCTGCCGCCCACTTGACGAACATGGTCAATCGCACTGACCACATGTTCATACCGAACTTGCCTGTCGGCCTTAATGATAACGAAAACATCTGGATTACTAGCCATGGCACTCTGCAGTTGGCTGCGAAGCTCTGTACCCGTCACCATGCGATCAGCCACGTAAAACGCTCCTTCGCGATTCACGCTAATCTCGAAAGGAGATGCCTGCTGAGGGGTACCCGAGGCAGCACTTGGCAGCTCAACGTCCAAACCCATCGGGGCAGCCCGCAGAGTAGAGAAGAGCATGAAAAAGACCAGCAGAAAAAAGACGACGTCGATCATCGGCATCATGTCCGGGCGCGGAGTGCGCCGCGCAGTTCGTTTGAACTCCATCAATACTCACCTCTTGACTCCAAGACATCCAAGAGTTCGTTTGTTCGCTTAGTCATTTCCGCAGCATTTCGGTCTATCAGGCTGTTTAGATAAGAATACACAGCCATCGTAGGAATTGCGATCATAAGTCCCACAGCTGTTGTAATGAGTGCTTCGGCAATGCCAATACTTAGAGCAGCCGGTTGGTCGATACCCTCCAAAGCTCCGAGTACATTAAAGCTCTTGATTATGCCTGTGACCGTGCCAAGCAGGCCCAAAAGCGGCGCGATAGTCACAATGGCGTCAAGTATGTTCATCCGCCGCTCCATCTTAAAAATCTCTTCTTTGCCTACCTCTTCAACCCGCTCTTTGATCTCTTCTTTTTCCCGGTCGTAATGGGCAATTCCGGCCGACAGAACAGATGCCACAGGGCCGCGGGATTTCTTGGCGATCTGCATCGCCTCCAAGACCTTGCCTTGAGCCAGAGCCAACTTGACATCTTCCATCAGATCTTCCGTGTCCACCCTGGCCCGAACCATGAACCAGACCCGCTCAAGGGAGACCGCTACAGCCAACACAGAGCAGAGCAGCAGAGGCACCATAACAAGACCGCCACGCACAATCACATCTACCATCAAAAACCCCTCCATTGACCTAGGGAGATGCTGATCCTCTCGACTGGGACATGAATTGATCCACAAAAAGCGGCGAGCATCAACAGTCTCCTAGAAACCTGTTCTTACGTTTGATTCGACACGAACACATCAATTCCTTGCCCCGCAGATAAAATCATGTGTTCGCCCCATATCAGTTATAGGTACTTCGCATTTCTGTAATCCTTTTGAGGGCAACACGCAAAAAAAGAACAGGCTCTCGAGAACCTGTCCTCCGCTTTCAATCTGACGTCATAAACTAACGTCCACCAAAGCCGAGACCCCGACGCCAAAAATACGCTTCATCTGCAGCGGGTTGATATTATCGACGGGAATTAACACCTTCAGCCGCACAGCGCCCTGCCAATCACCTTCAACCTGAGCAACAGCCTGCACGCGGTCAATCTCCTCTTTAGGACCAGACACTTGCGCAGCACCAATGTAAGCACCGGCACCAGCTTGCCCAATGGTACCGCTGATAATCGGTACAACCTTGGTTACATCGACAGTCTCCATCTGCCGGCTGAAAGCAAGAGTGTTGATGGCATCATTAATCTGCGGTCCAAACTGTCTCACAAGCCAACCGATACCAAACAATTTGAGCATACTCTCCAGGTTAATGTTTAATCCGCCAGTAAAAGCCACGGCTGCAGGTGCTAGAAAGAGTGAGAGTACCATAATCACTGCCAAACTCAGCACAATAGTATTGCGAAGTGTCACAGCGCAAAACCTCCTCTACCCAAGAGACGTTCAGGAAACACGAGCAAACACAACGAATTCCCTGCTACCTCTGCGGGATTTGATATGAATCAATCATAGCATCCCTAAAGGAAAAGTCAAGGCTTCGTATGATTACCCGTCACGCGCTCGCGAACCAAACTCGGCAGCTTTGGCGCCGCCTCTCCTATCTCGACTGCCTTCTGAAGAGTCTTAACAGCTTGTTCAGCGTCGTCGGCAGATCCTGCATGCACCACTGCGAGATCGTCACCGCGCATTACATACTGTCCACGTTCAACGTACATCTCTAGGCCGACAGCCGGGTCGATGGACTCGCCCTTTGCGCGGCGACCGCCACCTAACATGACGACCAACTCCCCCAGCAACCC
>SLOG01000348.1 GCA_007132635.1 Limnochordia bacterium | reverse complement strand
CTGTTTACTGCCGCGAATCGATTCCTTTTGTTCGGTGATTACGTGACCTATTGTTTGACTGGCGAGGCAGTAATCGACTATTCGCTGGCCGCTCGTACGATGGCGTTCAATGTGGTCGAAAAGCGCTGGGAGACCCGGCTTTTGGATGCTGCTGGGCTGCGCGCAGAACAATTCTCTTCTCCGCAGCCATCGGCGACTCCTGTTGGACCTGTGCGTCGCAGCGAGGCCGATTCTTTGGGGCTGTCGACCGAGGTCATGGTCGTCACCGGCGGCCATGACCAGATTTGTGCAGCACTGGGGGCGGGAATTCTAACGGAGGGCCTGGCCATCGACGGTATCGGGACAGTGGAGTGTATCACGCCGGTGTTTCCAGAACCGCTGCGCGGCCCAAAGATGCTCGAGAGCAATTTCAACTGTGCTCCCCACGCAAAGGAAGGCCTGTACGCTGCCTATGCGTTTAATTTTTCCGGTGGAGGATTGCTGCAGTGGTACCGTGACAACTTCGCACAGCATGAACGACAGCAGGCGGAGGCAGCTGGGGAAAATGTGTACGCTCGCTTGGATGCCCAGGCGGCTGACGAACCGACATCGCTTTTGGTGCTCCCTCACTTTCTCGGTGCCGGTACGCCGCATATGGATCCGGAGGCCCAGGGAGCGATCGTGGGTCTCACCATGGACCACACCTGGCGCGACGTGTACCGAGCGATGCTTGAAGGTGTTACGTATGAGATGGCACTGAATTTGGATTGTCTCGCAGACGCTGGCGTCAGCGTCCACACACTGCGAGCTGTTGGCGGCGGAGCGAAATCCGATGTATGGCTGCAGATCAAGGCGGACATTATGCAGCGGGACATTGAGCGCCTGGATGTCGACGAAGCGGGGACGTTGGGAACAGCGATTATGGCTGGGACGGCTACTGGCGTATATGGATCTCTGGACCAAGCAGCCGAAACCTTGATCCGGGTCAAACAGACGTTTTCTCCGCAAGCTGCAAACAACCAGCGGTATGCGGAAAACTATCGACGCTACAAAAAGCTATACGCTGCCATGCAGGACGTGGCTAAGTGAAAGGAGCAGTAAGACTATGCCGTTGGTTCCTATGAATGAGATGTTAAGTGATGCTCGTCAGAAACAGTATGCCGTAGGCTGCTACAACGCGATCAATTTGGATATGGTGAGGGGGGTGATGGAGGCCGCCGAAGCAGAACGGTCACCAGTCATTCTCTGTCACGCGGAAGTACACTTCCAATACACGCCTCTGGAAATGGCGGCCCCCATTTTGGTGCAGGCAGCGGAGCGAGCGACGGTACCGACGGCGCTCCTGCTCGACCATGGTGAAGACTTTGGCGCGATGGTGCGGGCCATGAAACTGGGCATCAACGCGATTATGTTTGACGGATCGAGTCTGCCCTATGCCGAAAACGTCGCATCGGCCCAAGAGATCGTCCGCATCGCGAATGCCTTAGGCGTAAGTGTGGAGGCGGAATTGGGACACGTGACGCGACCCAAGAGTGCCGGCGCCGATGGAGATGAAGATGATTCCGTAGTGGATGACACGTCGCTGTATACCGACCCCGAACAAGCCCGCCGGTTTGTGGAAGCGACAGGTGTGCATGCGTTGGCTGTTGCCTTTGGCACGGCTCACGGCGTCTATCTCAAGAAGCCAAAGCTGGACCTCAAGAGGCTGCAGGCCATCGCGAAGGACAGCCCCGTCCCCCTGGTGATGCATGGTGGTTCGGGGCTGTCGGCGGAAGACTTTCGTCAGGCGATTGACCACGGCATCAGCAAGATTAACTACTACACAGGTATGGCCGTTTACGCTGCGGAGAGGTTGAAACAGAGGCTGAACCAGACAGATGAGAAGAGTTTCTACCACCACCTGATGATGGAAGGCATCGCAGCGATCCGTGAGGATGTGCAGCAGTCGATGCGCTTATTCGGTAGTTCGGGCATGGCCTAAAGGAGGGCTTAGATGATGGCAGCTATGACTTTCGCGCTGTTTTTCGGCAATCGCGGCTTCTTTCCGGAATCGCTGATCGCCGAGGCTCGGCGAGACGTGAAGCAGGCAGTGGAGGCGCAAGGTTTTGATGTGCTGATGTTGGATGAGGATGCAACTCGGTTTGGGGCCGTCGAAACGCCGGAGGACGGACGTATCTACGCGCAGTTTCTGGCGGAGCATGCGGGGGACTACGATGGTGTTATTCTCTCTCTGCCCAACTTTGGCGACGAAAACGGAGCGGTCACTGCACTGCGGGACTGCGGCGTACCTATTCTGATTCAGGCCTATCCTGACGAGATTGGGAAGATGGATTTTCAGCACCGCCGGGATGCTTTCTGCGGCAAATTTTCCATCATGGATGTGTTTTACCAGTTCAATCTGCCGTTTACGGTATTCGAGCCTCACACGGTGCATCCGTTAGATTCCGTCTTCGCTGCACAACTGCAGACTTTTGCGTCTGTCTGCCGCGTGGCGAACGGTATGGAACGATTCACCATTGGGGCGATTGGTGCGAGAACCACGGCATTCAAGACGGTGCGGTTTGATGAGCTTACTCTTCAGAACTACGGGATTACAACAGAGACACTGGATATGTCCCAGGTTTTTCTGCGTGTGAAGAACGTTGATACGACG
>SLOG01000057.1 GCA_007132635.1 Limnochordia bacterium | reverse complement strand
TCTGTGTAATGAAAATATTTATCAATAATAAAATGAACTATCTTTGGTTTTCATGATTATTAAATGTGAATTATTTATTTTGAAAACAAATGAAACAGTGGTACGAAGAATTTTTCGAGAACGCCAGCCGGAAATATGACCAGGAAAGCTTTACAAAGGGCACCCTTGGCGAATGTGATTTTATTGAGCAGGAAGTCGAGCATGATAAATCGATACGGATTCTTGATGTGGGATGCGGAACCGGGCGGCATGCCATTGAACTTGCCCGGCGAGGCTATGATGTAACGGGTGTTGATCTGAGCCCCTCGCAGATCAAACGGGCCCGTGAAAAAGCGCAGGCAGCCGGTCTTGACATTCGTTTTGAGGTAATGGATGCCCGCAACATGCCCTTCAACGAAGCGTTTGACCTGGTGATCATGCTTTGCGAGGGTGGTTTCCCGCTGATGGAAACCGATGAAATGAACTTCCAGATCCTGGAAAATGCCGCAAAAGCCCTGAAAAGTCCCGGTAAATTCATTTTTACCACCCTGAACGGCTTGTTCCCATTGCTGCACTCCATTACCGAATTTCACAATGAAACCAATGAAGAAGGTGATGCCATCTATCACAGCAATCGCTTCGACATGATGACCTTCCGCGACCACAACATCACCTACCTGGAAGATGACGATGGTAACAAGAAGTCCTTTGTGTGTAACGAGCGCTATTACATCCCGCCCGAGATCACCTGGCTGCTCAAAACACTGGGCTTGACCAAAATCGATATCTTTGGCGCCCGGCTGGGCGAATTCAGCCGGGAGCACAAACTCACCACCAGGGATTTTGAGATGTTGGTGGTGGCGGAGAAATAGTAACGACGTGGTTATGTTTCCGGAAACGACGCTTCCGGTTTCTGGCGGAAGCTGGAAGGTCATTCGATTATTGATTATCGATTGTCGATTATCGATTGACAATGAGTTCGGGATGGGTTGTGAATGTGTGGCGCATCAGCGGGGAATCGGAAGCTTACGTTCGCAACTTTAAGCTTGTCCCGGCTAATAAAAATTATTTCACTAATCTTTAATTAGTAATTTTTGCTATATTTGCTAATCAACAATTAGTGAAATGAACAAGCAGGAAATAAAAAAAGTTATTGTCGCACAAAAGGAGTCACGGATTGAGCTTCGCTACATTGAACGCGAGCAACATCTTTTGCAGCAAGAAAGCCGCTCTGATCCGTTCGTAAGGATTTTTTCGGGGGTTCGTCGTTGTGGTAAGTCAACCCTGATGGATAGGATAAGGGATAACAGCAAAGAAAAAGAGTATAGCCTGAATTTTGACGACAACCGCCTAACTGGTTTCACGGCTGCTGATTTCGAGAAGCTTTACGAGGCCTTTCATGAACTTTATGATCCTGAAAAAACATGGTATTTTGATGAAATTCAGAATGTTGATGGGTGGGAGATGTTTGTCAGGCGCTTGCATAACGAAGGCCATAAAGTATTTATTACCGGCTCAAATGCCAATATGCTGAGCAGGGAGCTTGGCTCGCATCTTACCGGCAGATACCTGCAAACCGAGATATTTCCGTTCTCGTTTGCCGAATATTGTAAGTATAGAGAGATAAGCTTCGAAACAAACGATTATTATTCGCCATCAAAGACCACAGTAATTAAAAAAGCTTTTCGCGATTATATTTTCAGTGGCGGCTTTCCTGAATTCCTGCAAATTAAAAATGCAGATTATCTGAAAACCCTGTTTGAAAACATCCTATACCGTGATATAATCGTACGGCATAATATAAGAAATTCAAGGCTTTTGATGGAAATGACTCATTTCCTCATCAGCAATGTTTCAAAAGAAACCAGCTACAACAGCCTGAAAAACATATTTGGACTGTCAAATGCCATTACGGTGAAAGAATACATCAGATATCTTGAGGATTGTTACCTTTTGTTTGCGATCAATAAATTTGATTATTCTTTAAAAAAACAACTTGCCAATCCTAAAAAGGTCTATTGTATTGACAGCGGTATGGCTGGTATTGTTTCGTTTCAGTTCAGCGAAAACTTTGGCAGACAGCTCGAAAACCTGGTTTTTTTACACCTGAGGAGATCTGCTCCCGGTATTTTTTATCATCGCCAAAACCATGAGTGTGATTTCCTGGTGGTAAATGATAAGAAGGTGATTATGGCGATCCAGGTTAGCCGGTCAATAGCGGATTCAGCAACCAGGCAGCGCGAGTTGAATGGCCTGCATGAAGCCATGAATGCCTATCACCTGCAAACCGGGTGGATCATTACCGAAGATGAAGAAGAGACCATTGAACATAATGGTCTCACCATTAAGGTGATGCCTGCATGGAAATTTCTAATGACGGAAAAATGAAAAGATTCCTCCCCATGTAATTTTCACCCTATTTTTGTCACTATTAAGAAAAACACAATTATTCACTTCTTAAAAACAAACATCATGAACAAAATCAAAACTGTATTTTTCTTATTGGTATTCAGCATTTTCATCAACCCGGTTTCGGCACAGCTATTATGGAAGGTTGAAGGGAATGGCCTGCAGCAAGCCTCTTACCTGTATGGCACCATGCACATCCTTTGTCCGGATGATTTTCACATTTCTGAACAAGTGTTGAAAGCCTACCAAAGCACTGAGGCCCTG
>SLOG01000407.1 GCA_007132635.1 Limnochordia bacterium | reverse complement strand
TGATGGCCCTGCATTGGCTGCTGCCCAGGATGCGGGCGATGTCGTGGGCGCCGAGGAGATTCTGCAGGCGGCCTATCGGACGGATGTCCGTCCGCTGCTTGCCGCCGTACGTGAGGAGATGGCTGTGCCACAGGATCCGCTGGCGGCCTATCGAACCTCCGGATACTACGAGGAAATCTGCCGCACTCGCAGCTGACGACTGCAGGGTGCCGGACAACATGATGTGAGGTGGAGATATGAGTAAAGAGATTAACCTTCTGGCGTTTGACCTGGGGGCATCGAATGGTCGAGCTATCGTAGGGACCTATGATGGTTCTCGATTGAGCCTGGAAGTGGTGCATAAGTTTGCTAATGGCGCCGATACGGTGCATGGTGCGATGTATTGGGACTGGCTGCGCCTATTCTCGGAGATTAAGACAGGGCTGAGGAAGGCAGCTGCATACACGAATGGTAATCTGACCAGCATCGGCATTGATACCTGGGGTGTGGACTATGCCCTTCTGGACAAGGCAGACAATGTGCTGGCGGTGCCCTACCACTATCGGGACCACCGTACGGACGGTCTTTTGGAGGAAGTCTTTGCTAAGATTCCGAAGGAGACTATCTATAAACTGACTGGTATTCAGTTTATGCAGATCAACACGATCGTGCAGCTCTACGCCGATCGTAAGTACCGTCCTTGGGTATTGGATGCGGCCGAGACGGTGCTGTTTATGCCCGATCTTCTGAACTTCCTGCTGACAGGCAGAAAATGCAATGAGTTTACTATCAGTTCGACCTCGCAGCTCTTTAACCCCAAGACAAATGAGTGGGCAGCTGAGATCTTCGAAGCCCTGAATCTGCCGCTGCATGCGATGCAGTCCATTGTCTATCCAGGAAGCCTCATTGGTGAGTTGACGAAGGAGGTGCAGGAGGAATGTGGGCTGCAGACAGCTGTGCCTGTGGTGGCAGTCGGCAGTCATGACACGGCCTCGGCCGTAGCAGCGACGCCTCTAGAGGATGCTAACAGCGTCTATATCAGCAGCGGGACATGGTCGCTGCTCGGGATGGAACTCGATGAACCGCTTATTACTGACGAATCGTTGGCCGAGAATTTCACTAACGAAACAGGTGTTGCACAAAAGATCCGCTTTCTCAAGAACATCAGCGGCCTATGGCTGATCCAAGAGTGCAAGCGCAGTTGGGAGAAGCAAGGCATGAAGCTCAGTTATGGGGAGATCAGTCAAGCTGCAGTAGATGCGCCGCCCTTTAAGTTTACCATTGATCCGGATGACGCCCGTTTCCTGAGTCCGGACGATATGCCTACCGCCATCAACGAGTACTGCCGGGACACCGGACAGCCTATCGCAGAGTCGTATGGTGAGATGGCACGAGCCATATACGAGAGTCTAGCAGTGAGCTACAAAAAAACCATTGCCAACATTGAGAAGCTAACAGACACGGAAGTGAAAGCGATAAATATGGTCGGCGGTGGCATCCAGGCAGAGATTCTGTGCCAGTTCACAGCCGATATCACGGGACGACGTGTCGTCACGGGACCAGTTGAGGCCACAGCGATAGGCAGCCTTATTGCCCAGTTGATGGCCAATGGGGAGATAGCTACACTCGCCGAGGGACGGGAGATCGTCAAGAATTCTGTAGCCCTTAAGGAGTATCAGCCCCAGACTTGATTTGCACGTGCAGAGGCGGTTGGGTGCTTTCCCAACCGCCTTTCGTGAATAAAATAAAAAAGAAGAGGTGGTTGTCCGTGACTGAGCCGTTTAACGGAATAGGAATGGGACTCGGAAATCTTAGTCGGCTGTCTCGTGCAGAGACGCGATCCATCAGTGCCGAAAACTTCACCGGTGAGAAGGGTCAGGCCGGCATGGCGACAGAAGGTACCGGGAGAGCTTGTGCTGAGGACCTAGGCGTGGGTTGGAAGGTGTCGCCATCGGTCATGATTGCTTCTGGAACGACCTTTACCATGGGAGAGATTCAGGGCCCCGGTGTCATCCAGCACCTCTGGCTGACGTGCTTCCCGGAAGGGTGGCGTCACATGATTCTGCGGTTCTACTGGGATGGAGAGGAGACGCCATCTGTGGAAGTGCCAGTGGGAGACTTTTTCTGCAGTGGTTGGACAGAGCGGTGTAACGTCAGCTCACTGCCCATCGCTGTTAACCCCGCTGGCGGGATGAACTCTTATTGGGAAATGCCGTTTCGCAAGTCGGCAAAAGTGACTATGGAGAATATTGGTGACAAAGATACGGTTCTGTACTACCAAATTGACTATACGCTGACGGACGTCCCGGACGATACCGCGTACCTGCACGCTCAGTTTCGCCGCAACAATCCTCTGCCGTATGGTGAAGTGCACACCATTCTAGACGACATTGAGGGTTGGGGCCACTATGTAGGAACCTACATGGCTTGGGGCGTCAACAACGGCGGTTGGTGGGGCGAAGGCGAGATCAAATTCTTTATGGACGGAGACGAGCAGTTTCCTACAATCTGTGGGACAGGTACGGAAGACTACTTCGGCGGTGCCTGGAACTTCGAACACCCTCAGGGTGAATACGGCGTCTTTTCCACTCCGTACCTGGGCATGCCTCAAGTGATCAAACCAGACGGCTTGTACCGCAGCCAGCAGCGTTTTGGTATGTACCGCTGGCATATCATGGACCCAATCCGTTTCCAAAAGGATCTGCGGGTGACCATACAAGCTCTGGGTTGGAGGAAGAACCGCCGTTACCTGCCGCTGCAGGACGACATCGCCTCGGTCGGTTACTGGTATCAGACGGAGCCGCACGCAGCGTTTCCTGTGCTGCCCGATCGCAACGGCCTGGAGGTCGTATAAAGGAGGAGAACCGTGGGACAGCTTCGATTCCGACAGATCCATCTCGACTTTCACACATCCGAACAGATACCCGGGGTTGGCGATGACTTCGATCCCGGCCACTTTGCTGAGACCATGGCTGAGGCGGCGGTCAACTCGGTAACTGTGTTCGCGCGCTGCCACCATGGCATGATCTACTACGACACCAAATTCCCAGCACGGCATCCCCATATGAAGCGAAATCTGCTGCGGGAGCAGATCGACGCCCTGCACGCACGCGGCATTCGAGCGCCCATCTACATCACTGTAGGCTTGGATGAATACATGGCAGCTCGCCATCCTGAGTGGGTGGAGATGACTCCCGAAGGCCGCGTTGTAGGTGCCGGTCCCTTAGAGCCCGGATGGCGCAAACTGTGTTTTAACACGCCGTACTTGGACTATGTCGAGGAACAGACTGTGGAAGTCCTGGAAACCTTTGGTGAGGATGTCGATGGACTGTTTTTTGACATCATCAGCCATAATGAGTGCTGCTGCCGATACTGCATGGCTGACATGCTGGAACAGGGCTTTGACCCGGAAAACGCCGTCGACCGACGAGCGTTTGGGAGGCAGGTCATTGCCGCTTTCAAGCGGCGTTTTACTGAGGTTATCCGCAAGTACGATTCGAACTGTACCATATTCTACAATTCGGGCCATGTCGGTCCGGTTGTGCGGGACAGCCTGGACACCTACTCGCACTTGGAGCTGGAATCGCTGCCTACAGGCGGATGGGGTTATGAACACTTTCCGACAACAGTCCGATTTGCCAAGCTATTGGGGAAAGAGTACCTTGGTATGACAGGCAAGTTCCACAAGTCTTGGGCAGACTTTGGAGGCTTCAAGGATCAGCCGGCTTTGGAGTATGAGTGCTTCCTTTCCCTTGCTAACGGTGCCAAGATCTCCATCGGAGATCAACTGCACCCACGGGGGGCCGTCAATAGAGCAACGTATGAGCTCGTAGGCAGCGTTTTTTGTCAAGTGAAGGAAAGAGAACCGTGGTGTGATAATGCAGAGCCGGTGAGCGAAATCGCAGTGTTTACGCCGGAGGCGCTGTCTGACAGCCGCGTACGGGTACACCCGGCCATCAGTGGGGCGTACCGTATGCTGATCGAGGCGGACTACCAGTTTGATATTGTCGATGAAATCGTGGATTTTGACAGATATTCGCTGTTGATTCTGCCAGATGTGATTACCCTGACGCCCGAGTTAAAAACCAAAGTAGATAACTATATCGCTCGAGGGGGACGGGTGCTAGCAACGTATAAGTCCGGTATGGACACAGAGGAGCGGGCTTTTGCTCTGGATACTCTGGGTGTAGAGTTGGTTGGTTCAACGGAGTTCAACCCTTCGTATGTTGTGGCCGGACCCTATCTTCAGAATGGCCTTTTGGATACCGAGTACGTGTTGTACGATGCTGGTTTGTGGGTTAAGCCGACATCCGGCACGGAGCGCCTTGCGGAACTGTGGAATCCGTACTTCAACCGCAGTTATCGGCACTTCAGCTCGCACCGGCAGACGCCTGTGGACAAACCGAGCGGCTATCCCGCCTTGGTACAGCATCAGCGTACTGCCTATGCCAGCCATCCGCTGTTCACCATGTATCATGAGCACGGTATGCAGGCCTATAAACAGCTGATTGTCAATGCCATTGAGCGGCTTCTGCCGCAGAAGCTGGTGATGGCTGCGGCACCGAGCACCGCACAGATAAACTTAAATTTCCAAGCAGAACATAACCGCTATGTTCTGCACATGCTGCATTATATCCCGGAACGGCGCTTTAACGCTGTGGATGTAGTTCAGGACGTGATTCCGTTATATGACACGGCTCTATCCGTCCGTTTGCCGGAAAGGCCCGCGCGGGTGTACAGCGCGCCGGCTCAACAAGAGCTGCCCTTCGAGTGGACAGACGGCTATGCGCACCTAGTAGCGCCCGAAGTGCGAGGCCATCAGATGATCGTATTCGACTGCTGAGCGTGACAGGATCGGAAATTAGGAGGAGAAGCCGTGCAGGACGTGTTAAAATCAGCCCTGGAAACCCTAACAGAACACCGCGAGGATTACGAAACGGGCGTGAAGAAACAGCACCAACTCTGGAACCACGTGGTGACGGACGAACAGCCCCTGTTGTTAAGCTGCAGCCATGACATGGAGCTGCCAGCCTTTGACTTTGAGGAGATCCATAGTGATCCCGATAAGATGTTTGCTAATGGTCTTAGGGACATGTACGGTTCGGGTCTTGGACGAATGGGGGGCGTGCCGTCGATTCGGGCCAACATGGGATGCGGCATTTTCCCCACGATGTTCGGGGTGAAGCAGGCCGTATTCCCCGATAAGATGCCGTGGGTTGTGACTCATCTGAGCTTGGATGAAGCTCGCGAACTCACGAAGGATGACATTGAACTGAGTGCAGATTTCCGCAAGGGTCTTAGCTTAATGGAAGATTTCGCCGAGCGAATTGCAGGGTCCGGCTGCCGCGTGTTTCCCATGGATGTCCAAGGGCCTTTCGACATAGCTCACCTAGTCTTGGGAGACGAGATTTTCTATGCCATGTATGATGACCCGGCTGTCGTGCACCACACGCTGGATTTATCCGTGCATGCCATTGTCATGGGCTTAGAGGAATGTCTGCGCCGCATCCCAGGTTCCGACAGCTGCGTCTGCCACTATAACGCTTTGGCTATGCCCCGCAGCTTGGGCGGCGTGAAGCTCAGTGAGGATACGCCCACTCTGCTGGCCAAGGAACACATTGAGGAATTCGTTATGCCTTACAGCCGCAAGGTTCTCGAGCACTTTGGCGGCGGCTACGTCCATTACTGCGGCGACAATGCCCATCTATACCAAGCCGTTCTGGCCGAACCACTGGCTTACGGCCTGAATTTCGGGAATCCCGAACGCCATGATCTGGAACTCGTGCTCGACGACTTGAGCGCGCGGGGCAAGGTGTACTATGGTGGTATTCCGAAAGACGAGCAAGAGGATCTTGCCAGCTATTTCACCCGCTATCTGCAGGCTGGCAAACGAGAAGGAAGCGGCCATCTTCTCCTGCAGTATTCGTGCAGTGAGGCCGACCGGTCTGCCGTTTCTGACGCGTGGCAGAAGGCCTGCGAAACGGTTTGGAGCTGACGACGTGATAGCGACAGTAACACTCAACCCCGCCGTCGACCGCACGATTGTGGTTGACGGCCTAACCGTCGGCGGCCTAAACCGTGTCCGCAGCAGCCGGCAGGAGGGGGGCGGCAAAGGGATCAACGTGTCTCGGGCTCTAGCGGCCATGGGAGAGCGCTCGCAGGCCATGGGTCTGTTTGGCGGTGCACCCGGCCAGCTGATCGTGGATGGGCTTCCGGAGCTGGTCCAGGCGCGGCCTACGTGGCTGCCTACCGGCGAAACTCGCACAAACATCAAGATCGTGGATGAGGAGTCGGGACAGACGACGGAATGCAACGAAGCCGGGCCCGCGATAGCGGCGGAAGTGTTGGCGCTGCTCCAGGAGAGTGTGCTGGGAGAGTTACGACCAAGAGATTACCTCGTCCTGGCCGGCAGTCTGCCTCCCGGTGTCCCAGAGGATATCTACCAACGGTTGATGACAGCAGCGAAAGAACGGGATGTGTGCTGTGTTCTGGATGCCAGCGGACCCAGCCTCGCGGCTGGACTGCAGGCGCAGCCCGATGTCATCAAGCCTAACCAGGCGGAGGCGGCTGCTCTGCTGAACCAGCCTCTAGATGGGCGGGATGCGCAGAGACGGGCTGTGCGGAGGCTGTTGGACCAGGGACCTCGAATTGTTGTTCTGTCACTGGGCGGTAACGGAGCGCTGCTGGGCCGCGGGCAGGAGTTAGTATGGACAAAGCTTTCGGTAAAGACGGTGCGGAGTACGGTGGGCTGCGGTGATACCATGGTTGCTGCGGTTGTGTACGGACTGCAGAGAGGCTGGGATCTGCTGCAGATTGGCCGCTTTGCCGCAGCCGCGGCCGGTGGAGCGGCTACGCTGGATGGCACGGCATTTCCCTGCCTTGAGGTTATCCAGGAGTTAGAGCGCGAGGTCGTGAGTGAAGTGTGGTCGTGAACAGGGGGACTGTGCGGCAATCCCCTGGGAAGGAGGAATTGCTGTGATAGGCAGGTGGATGGTTCTTGCTTGTGTGCTGCTGACGATGGGGTTAGCTTTCTCTGTCGGCGCTATGCCCTCTGTAACGGAAACGCGAGTGTTTACGCTGGAAGACAGCTATCTCGCAGTGGATCTGCGTGGGTTTAACGGCAGCATGGAGTGGGTGGAAACAGAGGGGCCGCCGCGGGTGGAACTGGAGATGGAGGTGCGCGGGTTTCTCGAAGGTGCTATGAAGCGGATGCTGGAGGATTTTGAGGTTCTTGTAGACACCGGCAGGGATACTCTGACCATTGAAGCAAACCCTCCTTCGAAGCGCTTTGGCGCGACGCAGGCAAGCGCTGTATTTCGTTTTTTCGCCCCCGCTGAGGCTGTGGAGACCTTCCGAGCAGTGACTAGCAACGGCAGCATACGCGTTGACGGGTTTGCTGCCGATTTGGATCTGCGGACCAGCAATGGAGGCATCACTCTTGGTGTTGGGCGCGGTGTGGTGGACGCGCATACGTCCAACGGCCGCGTGGAACTGGAGTTGGTGGAATTCACGGGTTCGAGCAGTGTCCGTACCAGCAATGGATCGATTCGCGGCCAGATGGTGCTTCCGGATGAAGGGTACTATACGTTCCGTACATCCAACGGATCGGTCGAACTGCAGCTGTCTGGGAATCTAAACGGGCTGTTTGAGATGCGCACCAGCAATGGGACGGCTCGGCTCCGGTTGGGTGATATGGAACTGGAAAGCCGCGATATTCGGTATCAGGGGGAAGACGCAGGCCCGATTT
This sequence comes from Limnochordia bacterium, assembly GCA_007132635.1. Taxonomy (GTDB): domain Bacteria; phylum Bacillota; class Limnochordia; order Darwinibacteriales; family SLO01; genus SLOG01. Next base: position 2,838 of record SLOG01000407.1, on the reverse strand, counting down.
TCACCGTTGAGACTTCAAATGGCAATATTCGCGTAACAGAGTTTTAACAAATTCAGCGAGTTGAAGGCTTCAAAGCAGGGATTTCTGCCTTGTCCTTGGAATTACTAGAGTGTAGAGTATAGAGTGACGGGCAGTTGGAGAGCCCAAACAGATTAGCACTGGTCAAAGGGGGGGTTGAGATGGTCAAAAAAGAGTGTGTCGCTATGCTGCTTGCCGGTGGTCAAGGGAGCCGGCTGGGAGTGCTGACTCGACATGTAGCCAAACCCGCGGTGCCCTTCGGCGGCAAGTACCGCATCATTGACTTTACCTTAAGCAACTGTGCCAATTCGGGCATCGATACGCTGGGGGTTTTGACGCAGTATCAACCGATGGCTTTGAACGCGTATATCGGCATCGGCAGCCCATGGGATCTTGACCGCAGACATGGCGGCGTTTCTGTTCTGCCTCCGTTTGTGCGGGCTGATGGCGGGGAGTGGTATAAAGGGACGGCTAACGCGGTCTATCAGAATATCGATTTTATCTCGGCTTACAACCCGGAGTATGTCTTGGTCTTATCCGGTGATCATATTTACAAGATGGACTATGCAGCCATGCTGGAGTACCATAAAGAGCGCAAGGCTGCGGCAACCATTGCGGTAATTGGTGTTCCTTGGGAAGAAGCCAGCCGGTTTGGGATTATGGATTTGGATGAGGAAGGGCGTATCGTCGAGTTTGCAGAGAAGCCTGACGAGCCTAAGAGCAATCTAGCCTCCATGGGTGTTTACATCTTTAACTGGAGCGTACTGCGCCAGTACTTGGAGGCAGATGAGCGAGATGCCGAGTCCGCCAATGACTTTGGCAAGAACGTGATCCCGCGCATGCTGAACGCTGGGGAACCGCTATTCGGCTACCGCTTTGAGGGCTACTGGAAGGATGTGGGGACTCTGGAAAGCCTGTGGGAAGCCAACATGGATCTCTTGGGCGATGCCCCCGAACTCGATTTAAATGACCGCCATTGGCGGGTGTACTCGGTCAATCCAACCCAACCCCCGCAGTATATTGCTTCGGAGGCCTGTGTACACAATAGTCTTGTCAATGAGGGCTGCATGGTCTATGGTGAAGTGCAGCACTCGGTTCTGTTTCCTGGGGTCAAAGTAGGCCGCGGCTCGGTAATTCGCGATGCCGTGCTCATGCCTAATGTAGAAATCGGCGAAAATGTGACCATTCAACACGCCATCGTCGGCACGAGTACAACCATCGATGCTGGGGCGGTGGTCGGGACGCCTCGCCGAGAAAAGAAGCTGACAGTCATCGGCGAGCTAAATGCGATTGGCCCTAAAGCCGTAGTCAGCGGCATCTTTGATCGATAAGGGAGGCAGGAGACGATGTTGAAAAATGTTATGGGGATCATAGAACTAGGTGAGTCCGATGAGTTTCTCAAAGAGCTAACGCTCCATCGTTCTCTGGCCGCCGTGCCATTTGGCGGCCGCTACCGTCTGATCGACTTCACTCTATCCAATATGGTCAATGCTGGAATTCGGAACGTGGGTATTTTTGTCAAACATCAATACCGCTCACTGATGGACCATCTCGGGATGGGAAACGAGTGGGATTTGGATCGGCAGCGCGATGGTTTATTTATCCTTCCACCGCCAAAGCCGTTAGAACGAGACTCCACATCGGAACACGACGTCGATCTGCTGTATCCGCATCTGGATTATCTCGAACGCTCGCGGGAAGAGCTCGTGTTTGTTTCGGGAACGTCTATGCTCTGCAACATGGATCTTACGGATGTGTTGGACTTTCATCGCGCGAAAGAGGCAGACATCACCATGCTGTATTCGTCCAACGGTGATACACGCCTTGCCTCGCCGGGCTCGACATTTCTGAACGTGTCCGAAGATGGCCGCGTGCATGATATCGAGGTCGGCCCGCTGCATCCAAGTACGAAGAACGTTTCCATGAAGATGTTTCTCATGAAGAAAAATCTGCTCATGGGCATGCTCGATCAAGCCGAGAGCCGCGGAGACAAGCATCTTGTGAAGGACACGTTTATCAAACATCTCCGGGATATGCGGATCTATGGTTATCCCTTTGAGGGCTACGTAGGCCGTATCAATTCACTGGAAAGCTACTTTGGCTGCAGCATGGATCTGCTCAGGCCGGAGATCTGGCAGGAGCTCTTCTTCTCGTCCGGCTCCATTTATACGAAGGTGAAGAACGAACCGCCCGTGCGGTACAATGAAGGCTGTACGGTGCGCAATTCATTGATTGCCAACGGCTGTGTTATTGAAGGTCACGTCGAGAATAGTGTGTTGTTTCGCGGCGTTAAAGTGCACAAGGGTGCTGCCATTAAGAACAGCATCATCATGCAGAAGGGCGAGATCAACTCCAATGCTCTGCTGGAATACGTAATACTCGACAAAGACAGCACGGTGACTAACGGCAAACACCTCCTGGGCGACAGGAAATATCCTTTGGTGATCGCGAAGAGAACTATACTGTGACGGAGTCGGTAAAGGAGTTGTTGACTTTGAAGGTACTGTTTGCCGCATCAGAGGCCGTCCCTTTCATCAAAAGCGGTGGGTTGGCAGACGTTGTCGGGTCCCTTCCCAAGGAGCTGAACCGGCTGGGCCATGATGTGCGAGTGATTCTGCCAAAATACAAAGATATTCCGGACAGCTTCCGTGTACTGCTTGAGCCCGTTGGCGATACAACAGTGGAGATGAACTGGCGGCAGCAGTACTGCGGCGTCTCGACGCTGGAGTATGAAGGGATTCGCTTCTACTTCATTGACAACGAATACTACTTCAAACGAGACGGCTTGTACGGGTATTTTGATGAAGCTGAACGGTTTGC